>JAHEBI010000175.1 GCA_024642325.1 Eudoraea sp.
CTCAACCCCCAAAACCCCATAATATGCAGACTCAAAATTACCCCAAAAGCAGCCCGCACAGCAGGCCAAAGACAAGAGCTCATCCCGTAATCTTCTTAAAAGAGGCTCCCATTTAAAGTTTAGTAAATACAGTTTTTTTATGGTTTTATCTTATCAGTATCTGGAACTATTCAGGGCCTAATAAGTTAAACAGGATTGGATGTATTTCTATTCAATGGTGCTCCTAATTCTTAAAACAGATAATTCTTGTTTTAAGGCATTAACATCAAATTTGATTTCATTTTATGAGATTGATGGCTAGTATCTTTGCTAGTATACATCCCTATCTACTATGTTTTAAAAATTGCTGACTGAGCAATGATTAATCCGTATTAACTTGCTCATTTTCAAACTTTTAATTTCTTATTTTCTTAATATTTTTCAACCCCAAAATACTAATAGATATGAAATCAAATATCCTTAAAATAATTGTTATAGATAATGACCGTTTATTTCATGCGGCATACAAGTACTATTTTGAAACCTATCAGGATTATTCCCTTCAAGGAATTTATGTTTCGGTAGAGGAAGCCTTAAAAGATTATGATCATCTATTACCCGATATAATTGTTTCTGAAGTATCTATGCCCAACGTATGCGGTATTCAAGGAATTGGAATGTTCAGAAAAAAGGATCCTGATGTAAAAATCATTATGATAAGTGCCCAAAACGGCTTTGAGATTATAAAAAGGGCTTTCAAAAACCGGGCAAATGGTTACCTGACCAAACCCGTGACCAGGAAAAGGTTGTACAATGCCTTAAATTCTATCAAATTTGAGGGTGCCACCATGAGTAATGACATTGTTAAAGCAGTGATATCGATGTTTCACAGAAAATCATATAATAATTTTTCAGAAAGAGAAAACCAAATAATTGATTATCTGTGTCAGGGTGCAACATACAAGCTAATAGCCGACAAGCTCTTTGTTACACAGAGCACGGTAAATTTTCATATTCAGAATATCTATTTAAAACTCGATGTAAATTCCAAATCGGAGGCGCTTACCAAACTACAAGAAATGGAGAATTAAAGATGTGGTAAGATTAGTATTGGCCTACCATGGCATCGAAGGTTATAAAAGAATGGTCATTTGCAGATCAAATGGCCATAATTGACAAATTATATTGTAAAGTACTTTTACCTTCCGCCGGTTACCTGGACTCATTTTCATTAATCATAGCTTGAGCATCTTTTTTTGTTCCCAGGACAATGGCTATCCATTTTGTCTTTGGATTTTGCTCCAGAATGATTTTCATGGTCATAGTTAGGGGAACAGATAAAAACATACCTACGGTACCAAAAACGAATCCCCAAAAAATAAGGGATACGAATACAATCGCCGTAGATAATCCCAGGCCCTGGCCCATCAATTTTGGTTCAACAATACTTCCTATGATCATATTCACCACAACAAACGCAATAAGAGCAGCCAAAGCGCCCCCAAATCCCAATTGGACCAGCGCAAATAAAACTGCAGGAAAAGCTGCAATAAAAGAACCAATAGTTGGAATATAATTTAATAAAAAGGCTATTAAACCCCATAAGATAGCATAGTCAACACCAATAATTGCCAAAATAATCCAAAGTACTATTCCGGTTAAAAGACTTGTAAGCGTCTTAATTGAAAGATAATGACGAATGTTCCTGGCAATGGTATCAAAAAAGGAATAATTAGCTGAATAGTCTTTTAAGATGGCCTTTACCTTTATAGCAATATCATCCAATTCCAATAAAAGAAATAGAACCAAAAATAGAATCGTTAATAAATTGCCCATAAATCCCCCCAATTCACCAAGGGCTCCGGCCGTAACACCCATTATCTTCGCAGGTTCCATCAATCCTTTCATTTTATCAAAGGAAATATCAAACCCAAGATAATTAAAAAAGCTTATAAAAGCAGTACCTATTTTATTCAGGTTTTCTTCATATATCCCGGCATTTTTGGAAAAAGAAGACAGAGAACTCCCTATTAGTTCTCCAAATCCAAAAAAGATGGCTATAAGCAGGGTAAACACAATTAAAACAGCCAAACCTTGTGGCACCTTCTTTTTCATAAGATACGTAATGGGTTGTGTACAAATAATAGAAATAAACAATGCCATTAACATTGGAGTGATTAACGAAGCTCCGTAAATAAAACCTGCAATAGCAATTATAAAGGCGGCCAGGCTTATAATAAAAGGGAACTTTATTGTTGTTTTGTCTTTAGGATTCATGGTTTTTTATTATTAGAAGAATATATAGGAGACCTAAATATAATTATATTATTCCTAATTCTTGCCGGCATATTTCCCGACCAATATGGCTACAACAACCGCCACATAGAATTGACCCGTAACTGCAATAAGCATTGCCAAAGACTGAGCCAAAGGGAGTTGATGTGTAATATCTCCGTAGTCAGCTGTAGTTAAGGTTATTAGCGTGTAATAAACCAATTCCATATCAGAATTACCACTTGAGTTGAATGAGCCGGGCATGTACAGATCACAAAAAGCCACGAGGCTCATAAACATAATTTCAAATAATAAATACCCGTTTAAGGCATTCACGAGCGTATAAATTGAGACGTTCTTTTCTGTTAACATAACCTGCTTCAAAAGCAAAATACCATGGAAATAACGCAAACATGGAAGTAGCAAAAAATAAGCTGAGCCGCAAGTTTTGGAGTCCTGTTGAATTTAACAGAAAATACATTCCTGAAGCAATCGCAAAAAGGCCAAAAATAAAATTAGCGTCATATTTCTTATATATGAACCCTTGCCAAATATAGACGAGTCCGGTTGTTAAGGCAATACCCGCAAAAAAAATAAATAATTGATCAGACACCGTTCTAAATGTTGCAGCTATAAATATGATGCTATCAGGAAAATAATTTATATTATTAGCAGATTGGTTAAAAAACAGCAAATTAATACTGTTACTTACCGCTTATTCGGTTAATCTTAGAACCCCTTGGTTACACCCACACCAAAGGAATATGCATTATATTCATTTTTAAAATCATAACTAAAAACCGGTGCAAAGCCCCAATTTTTGCCAAGTTCAAATTCATAATCCATACTTGCCCTTAATATGAATAAATTCTTGTTTTTTTCAAATTCAATCCCGGGTCCTGCAAAAATGCTCCAGCCTTTTAATATTCTATATCCGGCAACCAGACCAGTAACAAACGCAGTTTCCCTTTTAAGGTTTTCCCCTTGAAATTCTACCACGTATTTACCTAATTCAATATCCACAACCACTCCAAGCTTCCATTTTTGATTAAAATGATAGTAATAATCCGCCCCAATGGTGGCTAAATTTTGAGGTCTTAATGTTTCCCCATCTTCAATAGCCTTAGGTATATGTGTCACCCCAACTAAGATGGCAACATTATGTTTTATTTCCTTTTCCTCCTCCATTTCCTGGGCCTGAATTGTTGTCAGACCAAGGAGAAATAGCAGAAAGGCGGGCAAAATAAATTTCATAAACGATCTTTTTGATAAATATTGAATAAAAATTAAAATTAATGAAAATCACTATTGTATATTTTTATTTTTTTCCTGGCATCATTATAATCCCAATTAACTGAAATTTATGAAGCTCTTAATTCTATTATAAGAGGGGATTTGATTTTTTTTTTGCTCTATAAAAAACCTTTTATAATCAAGGTTAACTCCACCTGATTACGTAATATTTTCCCTATAAGTGAGTGCTCAAAAAAAATGAGAGTACTTTTGACTCTCATTTTTAAAACTAAATAAATTAAAGCTTTTTATTCCGTTTCCACTTTAGAAAGGGAAATTGCCACGGCTTCAGCATAGGTCAAAATCACGACCTGTCCAATGTGCAGCTTTTCCATAAATGCCGCATCCGTCATGGGAATAGTTAAATAATTTCCATTAGGGCCCTCTACCGTAGCCATCATCTGCGGTCTGTTAAGTATTTCAATAGTTACAATAGCTTTAACCATTTCTCCTACTGCCGCTGCGGGAGCTTCACCTGCAGGAGCCTTGTCTTCCCCTTCTAAAACAACAAATGGTTCTGCCAATTCTGTAGCAGTTGGGGTTCGAAACTCAGCTTTTAAATACGTATAATAGTCAAAAGTAATTACATCACCAACTGTGATTTCATCAAACCTTTTAACCTCCGGGCCGGCTGTAACAGTAACCAGTTCTCCATTAGCCCCTTTTAGGGTAACATCGCGGGTTTCTTTAACAATATCTGTAACTGTTCCCTGCATGGTTACAAGACTTAATCTTTCTCTTGGTTCTATGGTACTATCAAGATCCTGCGCTAATAAAGGATACGTTAAAAATGTACAAAAGAATAAAGCAATGGCATAAAATTTAATTGTTTTCATAAAATGTAAGTTTTAATTTTTTTACTGGAGTATTGCCTTATGACAATTCCAGTATTTCGTACTTGGCGCCAAAAGTAATTTTTTTATTTGCTATGCTAAAGAATATGTTCCATTAAATGTATGCAGTAGTTTATTTTGGTTCAGAACATAAAATCCAATTTTAACTATTTCGTCCTTTCCAAATCGAAATTAGTGGAAAGAACCTAGGCAATTTCATGAGTCTTATGGGCCTCGGTCAATGCCAGCTTACAATAAGCATTCATTTTATGTATTAATTCCGATGTCTCTTTAGCATTAGGAGTTCCATGTTGTATTTTTCCAGCAATTACGGAGGTCATCTCCTGGTAAATCTTTACAACCTCTTGAATAGAATCTGCACTTAAAATCAGTTTTGCAGCGAGCCCTTTTCGGATTTTGACATTTTCTGTAAAAACCTTCTGATTGTTATAAACTTCTGCCAGTGTTGCTATGGCCATTGCCTGTGGTATTGCACAGAACCTGAAAACACGTTCATTTCTTAATATTTTTAAGTAATCAAGGCAGTCTGTGGCATGAGAAAGTGCATCATTCACCATATGATTAAGGCAGGAGATCGACTCCAATTTCTCCGGATTTAATGAAAAATCTTCAAATTTTGCACTATACTGGGTCCATATTTCTTCCGGCCAAAAATTTCTGTTTTCATCCAGGTCTTCTTTATAATCCCTTACAATATTCGTTTTCTGTAAAAAGAGGCCCATGGAGTTCGAAAGTTCTTCCTTTGATTCCAATTCCCTGCTCTCTATTTCGGAAGCTGAAAAAATATCTGATAACCCGATTCCTACCAATCCTGCAACGTAGTGACAATAAAGATTGTAATCTTTTATAGAGGTTACCTCTTCCTCCACAAAATCCGCCATCCCCGCACCCATTTTTTGGCAGATATCTGTAATAATTTCCTGATATTTTACCTCAAGTACTAAAAACGCTTCTATTACCTTATCATAATTTGCCAGCAAATCGCGATACTCCTCTTTATCACCTACATTTGAAATATTCCACCCCCGCTTGTAGTTTTTTGAATAAAATTCCCTTAACAGATTAATCTTATCGTCCCGGGATAGTTCCATATCATCTTCTATGGAATCAAGCGCCCTTAGTATCAGATAAAAAAGACAAACCACATCACTTATCTCCTCTGGTAACTGACGTATCACCGCAGCAAATGACCTGGATACCTTATCCAATGTGTTATAGCAATAAGCAAGGTTGCTGTCATTTTTTAGGTTGCCATTTCTATGCTGACCATTGATTTTCTTACCCCCAAATTTCAGCTTCAAAAGTGCCGCCATCTCCTTAGGTTTTAAAATAGATTTCTTTATGGACATGATAAGTTATTTAGGTGTGTTATGGTCAATTTCTGATTAGTTAATAGCAGTTTCTAGAATAAAATTTTCTTCCTTTAAATCGGGCCGGGCATTAATTTTTAATACTTTAATTTCGTTGTGTTTGGCTTTTTTAAGGTCCTTATTAACCATAAACATAGGTTGAATTTTTCACTTGAGCTGACTAATTGCCCGAAAATCGGAATAC
>JAHEBI010000003.1:0-6121 GCA_024642325.1 Eudoraea sp.
GGAGGTTTTAAATAATAAAACGATAATGTTTAACCCTTTAATCGAGGCAACGGGGGAATTAAAAGGTAGATTTGGACATAAATATTTCAATTGTACGGATCGGAATGATCTTGATTTTCTCAAATCTGATAAACAATTCCGTCAACTCCTGTTTTAAATATTATTAAACAATTATAGCTGAATATTGCATATAACTCAATAAAACGTATTATTTATTGCGTATAAATTCCTAAATTTACGCTCTCGTAAAAATTATACTAAAAATGGGCAAAATAAAATTAGACGAAATAGATCATCAAATCCTGGATATGTTAATTGACAATACCAGAACACCTTTTACTGATATTGCGAAAAAATTACTTATTTCTGCAGGAACTGTTCACGTAAGGGTTAAAAAAATGGAGGAAGCAGGGATTATACGAGGCTCTTCACTTACCCTGGATTATGTAAAACTAGGTTATGCATTCATTGCTTATGTTGGCATCTTTCTGGAAAAAACACATCAGACTAAGTTTGTACTCGAACGTTTGAATCAAATTCCAAATGTTACCGTGGCCCATATTACCACCGGTAAATTCAACATCTTTTGTAAGATAAGAGCAAAAGACACTAATCACGCCAAAAATATAATATTTAAGATAGATGATATTGATGGTATAAGCAGAACAGAGACCATGATTTCCCTGGAAGAAAGTATTAATGACAAAAAACGCTTGATGCATACCATTTTTAATGAGCTATAACCAGAAAACCCCATAAGTACGGGTTACTGATCTGGTAATCAGCAGTGAGTATTAGTAAATTTTGTTCCATTACTGCTTCAGCTTTTTTTTTTGCACAACATTAGCTTTAAGGAATTTAACTTTGTTATTAGACGCTATGAAAAATTCTGAACTCAAAAAGGGAGATTACCATCCCTTCTACGAGCCATATATTGCCACTTTGGGTGATGTGGAGCTTATCGAGATATTAAAGAGACAACTGGACAATTTCCCGTTATTTATCTCCAGTATTCCGGAGGATAAACTTCATTATGCGTACAGTGCGGGTAAGTGGACTATAGCAGAGGTTTTGGTACATGTTTTAGATACTGAACGAGTATTTCAATACAGGGCCCTGAGATTTGCCAGAAACGATAAAACACCTTTGCCAGGTTTTGATCAGGATATGTTTGTTGTGGAATCTAATGCGGAGAGCTTTACTAAAGAAGAATTGATCGAAAATTACAGAGCCATTCGAAAATCTACTATAGCTCTATTTGAAAAACTTTCTGATGAGACATTGAAAAGAGTTGGAATTGCCAGTGATGCAAAGATGAGTGTGGCTGCTCTTGGTTTTATTTGCTGCGGTCATCAAAGACATCATAGAAACATATTACGGGAAAAGTACCTTAAAGATTAATCAAAATCTCTGTCGTCTTCATTTTCCTGTTCTATATTCAATTCTAAAGAAGGTCCTTCTATAGTCTCATCTTTTATAACTTCAAGTCCTTCTATCATATTATCATCAAAATTAGCAATGAAATGAGAAAGGCTTTTGCTTATTTTAATAAGATATAGGGTGTCCTCAGTTTGGAGTTCAACTGCCTCAATGAATTCGCCATGAACATTTCTAAAAGAAATAATATCTTCATCGCCATATCCGTCAGGATAGGTTTCAATTAAAAGAGTGGCTACTTCGTGATTCAACTTTTTGTAATCTATAAGTATACGTTTCATAAGCATGCATTTAAATACAATCAGTATTGTTGTTTTAATACATTACCTAAACTATACTTTTTTTTCTATTGGAATTTCAGAGAGTTGTAAAACATCAATTTTAGTATGTGAAGCTGCTATTCTTTGTAGTATGAAAATGCCTGGTTTAACAGATCATCAGGAACTCTATTGTCAATCTGGGCATCCCCGATCCTTTTCAAAAGGACAAAATAGACACTCCCATGTGAATTCTTCTTATCATACTTCAAAAGATTTATTATGGAATGGATATCACTATCATTGAAATCAACTTTTTCAAAGTGTTTGAGTAAAGTATTTTTAATATCTTCCAATTGATTTATTCCCAAACCTGTGAGCTGATGTGACAAGAATGCTTCCATAATCATACCAATTGCAATTGCTTCCCCATGAAGCAATGAATCACGTTCTTTATTTTCTAAAAAGTAAGATTCAATTGCGTGCCCAAGAGTATGTCCAAAATTCAGAATTTTTCTAAGGCTTTGCTCATTCGGATCCTGGCGTACTATTTCATTTTTTATTACTATAGAATCATAGATATGTTCTTCCAATTGGTCGACAGAATCAACTTGTTTAAGAACTCTCCAGTATGGTTCACTGGTAATTAGGCCATGTTTAAGCATTTCCGCAAAACCACTGTTCAATTGTCTTTTCTCCAGGGTATTCAGAAATTTGGGGATGATGAGCACCATTTTGGGCTGGTTTATGACACCAATCTGATTTTTTAGCATTCCCAGGTCAACTCCCGTTTTTCCTCCAACTGATGCGTCTACCATTGCTAATAGCGTTGTGGGAATATTGATGAAATCTATGCCTCTGCGAAATGTTGAAGCCACAAATCCACCTAAATCTGTTATTACTCCACCCCCCAGGTTTATTAGCAAACTTTGCCTGTCCGAACCCTGTTCAGAAAGTGCCTCCCAAACCTTGATACAACTCGTAATATTTTTATTAAGTTCACCGGATTCAGTCTCTATTACCTCAAAGCTATAACCCCCTCCAATGCTGGCTAAAAAAATAGGCAGGCAGTGTACCCGGGTATTCTCATCGACAAGAATAAAAATACTGGAATAGTTTTTGGATTTTAAATGATACTCTAACGCCTCATATCCCAAATAATTAAAGTGAATTTGGGAAGAAAAAGAAGTAATTGATTCCATGTGGTACGATTTATATTGCCTTTTATGTTAATATTTGGTAAGGCACTATTATAAAAAACAAACCACAAAATAAAGGCAATTTTTTAGTAAATGGATATAAAATCTGTGATTATATTTGAATTGATAATTAATTCATAGTAATGAACAGAATTTTTGAAGATACCGCTACCGCTTTTTCTCTTAAATCCGATTCCGAATTAGAACGAGCATATTTTCTTTTTAAGATGATAGCAAATGAACCATTGGTAAAGATAGGTACTGCTATGACTAATTTTGCCCTCAAAGCTAGATTACCGGTTGACGGCCTTATCAGGGCCACCGTATTTGATCACTTTTGCGGCGGTGTTAGTGAGGCAGACTGCATGACTGTAGTAGATAAAATGTGGAGCAAGGGGGTTTTTTCTGTACTGGATTATTCAGTAGAAGGTAAAGATACTGAAGACCCACTGGATGCTGCCCTGGAGAAAACCTTGACAATACTCAATTTTGTAAAGGAACTGGATGCTATTCCTTTTGCAGTTTTTAAACCCAGCGGTTATGGCCGGCTTGCTCTCTACCAAAAAATTAGCGAAGGAAAATCCCTGTCAAAAAAAGAACAACAGGAATGGGGGAGGGTAGTTGGGCGTTTTGAGGCTACCTGTAAAAAGGCATATGACCTGGATGTCTCCCTTTTAATAGATGCAGAGGAAAGCTGGATGCAGGACGCCGCAGATGAATTGGTTGAAGAAATGATGCGTAAATACAATAAGGAAAAAGCTATTGTTTTTAATACGCTGCAACTTTACCGATGGGACCGCCTCGATTATCTGAAGGAACTTCATGCAAAGTCCCGGAAAGAGGGCTTTAAAATTGGAATTAAGACCGTTCGGGGTGCTTATATGGAAAAGGAAAATGAAAGGGCCAGGGAAAATAATTATGCTACGCCAATTTGTTCGACCAAATCTGAATGTGATACAAATTACGATAATACTGTAATTTATATAGTGGAACATCTGGACCAGATCTCACTTTTTTCCGGCACCCATAATGAATTGAGTTCTTATAAGTTAATGGAATTGATGGACCAAAAAGGTATTCCCCCTAATGATAACCGGATCTGGTTTGGCCAGTTGTACGGCATGAGTGATCATATTTCTTTTAATCTGGCGAAGAAGGGCTATAATGTCGCAAAGTATCTGCCATTTGGACCTGTACGAGATGTCATGCCTTATTTAATAAGGCGCGCAGAAGAAAATACTTCAGTTGCCGGGCAGACAAACAGGGAACTGGAATTGATTAAAAAAGAACGTATTAGAAGAAAAATATAGATTGATAATTTAGTCTATACGGTCAATTGATTTCTGAAGCTACTGCCATAAACATAGGAATTTGGGGAGACAAACCTTTTTAAATACTTTGATTAAGGGAATTAGGCGCCTCTAACAAAAGTTATTGTTTAACATTTATCAATATAGCCTCACAACTGGATAAGTCAGAATTCAGGATAATATTTTCTGCATTTGAACCATCATTTATTTCTATTGAGACTGTGTTTGGAGGATAATTTCCCAGGTTATGGGCATATAGAAATAAATCATTGGAGTTATTCAGGTTCAGCCTTACTTCAAAACTTTTTTTCTTGTATGTCAAAACGTGTTTTGCTACAATTTGCTCACCATTAAGATAGATGGATACTATATCACCGTCTTGTCTTCCATGGTCGTAAAGGCTTATCGTTATTATCTCATTTTCTACAACCAATTCTTTTTGATATGAAATTTTTCTTCCTTCAAAAACAGTTCTTTTCGGGGTTTCAACTTCTTTAATCATGGCCACTTCTTTGGCATCTTTCACCGCCTTGGCAGTATTCTCTATAGGTTTTTCAACCGCTACAACGGTTTCTTTAACTATTTCCTGGGGTTGTTGAACTGTTTCAACAGCTAATGGAGCTAGCTCTTCTACTTCAAGGGGGGTGTCTTTGGTAACAACAGGTGCTTCCAGAATTTCAACAGGCGTTTCGACTATTATTTCTTCGGTTCTTTCTTCTTCTTTTACTATTGTAAAATATGGGGTAGCATATTTTGCTATATGGTATTTATTAACAGGGAACAGCTCAATTCCCATGATTTTATATTTATTTCCCGGTGGAAGCCCTTTTCTAAGTTTTACATTAGTTACGAAGTGATTGTTTTCAAAAACACCAAGTTCCTGGACTACGACATCGTCTCTGGTTAAAAAAAACTTAATAGTTTTGTTTGCATCCATATTGGACGTGGTCCATTTTATTTCTACCGGTCCGGGCGAAACCCAAACAGTTCCATTGGTTGGGTAAGTGATCTCTAAAGATGAACGATATTGTATTCTTTCGTTTATTCTTTGCTTATTTAATGGATATACGGAATTTTTAAAATTATTATAAGGTACATATGCCGTAAGGCCAATATTGGCTTCTTTCAATAGCTGATAAAATTCTTCCAGTTCTGTAAGAACATTTATTAGCGGGATTTGATTTGGATATGATTTCTTTATATTGTTAATTTTAGATATAATTTTTTTTGAATCTTTTTTGTTTAATACAAGGGTATTATTCTCCTTACTGGCATTAATTAAATTTTTAGCAAAATTAAGCTTGCTATACCCAAATCTATTATCCAAAAACTTAATTGCATCTTCATTGCTTAGAGAATTGGTTTCCTTAAATTTCCTAGCAATTTCATAGGCCAAAAGATATTCTTTCATACCTTGTTCGAGACTTGCTTTGGCTAATTCTGTGCTTGCTGTAGCAGGTGAATTAACGGCCTGTGTCAAAATTTCAATGAATAAATCTTTACTTAATAATCCCTGTGAATTGCCAAACCCACCCTGGAAATAATCAAATACTAAGCTTGGGGATTCAAGTAAAATATAATTCTTATTGGTTGTATTGGAAAAGTTACCGTTCCCATATGTCTCTAGGATGCTTTGTTTTGCATTGTCACTCCAGGGGTTAGACCCTTCATTAATAATTTTCTTACTCAACTCTATGGGATCCTCTACCTTGGTGTCTACTAAGGGGGTCTGATTGTGCGAATAGATTTGTTGACCTAAGATGAACCAAAAAAAAAGGATAAATATATTTTTCATCATGATTTGAAATATCATTTCTATTACACCCCTTCAATTCATATTTATAACGCCGAGTTTTTTGATTATAGGATATTATTAAAAAACAAATCCATTCGGGGTTAGTCTAAAAAAGGCAATTAA
>JAHEBI010000003.1:6131-7073 GCA_024642325.1 Eudoraea sp.
CGCCCTAATTTATTATCTTTCTGGATTTTAATATGAAAAATAAATGCAATTAAGTTTTACGCAATGGCAGTCATTTACCATCGTGAATTTAATCGGTAGAAGAATAAGCAGGTATTCAACAGATTTTATTATGCTTTTTAAAACGCAATAGTTAAGAAAACAACGCATAATATAGTCATGACAAACCCCATTCCAAAAGAAAATGCACTCAAGTGATTAGGTAAAGATTAATAATCTGAATAATCCGTAGGGTATAGAAAGTAAATATCAGCATGAGAAACAGTATTCTCGTATTTTGGAAAAGTAAGCAACTCCTTCCATTCAGGAGAATCAAAAAAAGCTTCCCAAAGTTCATCTCTGGTTTCTTGATTCCTAAAAGTGGTCATATACATTAGATTTGGCATTTTGTCCCCGGATATTACCTCCGCGTAAAAAACAGCATTAAAACCCAATCGATCAAATAGTTTAATTTCACCACCTTCATTAAACATAGCCACTTTTCTTTTGTAATATTCTTCTGTAGGAGATTCATAACTACGCAATTCATAAATGCGCTCTCCTTTGGGAACATCAAATTGCGGGGAAAATAACCTGGGCATATTTTCAAAAGCTCTCAAAAGAATTGATTGTATGCGGGCATATGGGGGATTTTCATGCGAAGCATTGATATAATTGCTGCCTGCAATTAAATAGGTGCTGTCTTTTAAAAGGGCATCATCCATACCCATAAATTGTTCTAAAGATTCAAATGGGATTAATACCAAAATACGTTTCGTGGTATCGGCCTCCTGTGGGCGGGGTTTAAAAACGCCTATATTGTTAATATCCTGTCTGTGAAGTGCAGGTATCAGGGAATTTTTCAGATAGTTGTCGGTACTATTTTCCTGCTCTTTGGTGGCAAAAGAATAGGTTTTAAGCTGGTAGAATTCTCTGCTCGGGATT
>JAHEBI010000003.1:7143-23009 GCA_024642325.1 Eudoraea sp.
ATCTACCTTTTGTTTCTGGGTTTCGCAAGCCAATATTACAAGCAAGCTAACTATCAATGAGTATCTGAATAATTTCATTTTTACCGGTTGAATTGGTTATGGGTTTAAATTAAGAAAAACATGTATAATTTATCAATACAGGGACATAAATTTTAAGAAACAACTTCCAAATATCTCCTTATTAAAGTATTTATAGCCTTCTTTTAAGTTTGTATTGAACAAGTCAGGGCTAAAGGATTTCAATTTCATTTTTTCCTAATGGAGCATGGTTTGCAAAACCCTGAATAAGGGGAGTTAGCAACATTTAGGGGGTATTTCTTAGTCAAGAGTTTCCATGTTTTCGACCAGCACTGTACTGTCGCAGTTCTTCACGGTTAGAGCCAGCAATTTTTCCTTAACCATTCCTTCTATTAAATAGGTTTTGCAGTTTTTGCTTTTGGTGTCGCTCTTTTTGAAATTAATATCTCCTTCATTTAGAAAATACGCAAGGGTAACAGAGTCCAAAATCTGGTCTGCAACCAGCTGATCTATTTGATCAGAATAAATCAGGGGTTTGGAACGTAATTCTTTTAATACCCTACAATTAGGGAAGTAGCAAAACTGGGCACCGGTTTCTTCGGACTTTTTTTAGAAAAAAGAAAAGAAAAACAAGCCCGATGGATAAACCTATAAGGTAGAACCCTAATCGTTTAAGAAATGCCATGCACTAAAAAATAAGAAAGTTGATATCACTGTATTTCAGGTCGAACCATTCTCCGACGGACTTATTAGTAAGTATACCGTGATACATATACAAGCCATTGCGAAGGCCTTTGTCAAATCTCAATGAATTTTCGAGGCCTCCATCTTCTCCAATCTTCAAAAGATAGGGCGTAAATATATTACTGATAGATACTGACGACGTCCTGGGATATCTGGCTGGAATATTGGGCACCCCATAATGGATGACCCCAAATTTTTCCTGGGTCGGTCTGTCATGTGTGGTAAGCTCACTAGTTTCGAAACAGCCACCCATATCTATGCTCACATCAATAATCACTGAACCTTTTTTCATCTGTTCCACCATGGTGCTTGAAACTACAATTGGTGATCTGTCACTACCGCGCACTGCGCCTATAGCTACATCACAGCGCTTTAGACTCTTTAAAAGGTTTTTGGGTTGCAGGGTAGAGGTATATATAGTCTGTCTTAGATTTGTTTGAATGTTCCTTAATTTGGTTAATGAGTTATCAAAGACCTTTACATTAGCCCCAAGTCCCAGGGCGGAACGGGCGGCAAACTCACCAACGGTACCGGCTCCAAGGATTACCACTTCTATAGGCGGAACCCCGCTAATATTACCAAACATTAACCCATTACCCTGGTTTGTTGCTGCCATAATTTCCGAAGCAATAAGTACCGAAGCAATACCTGCAATTTCACTTAAGGACCGCACGGCAGGATATTTTCCATCTTCATCGCGAATATATTCAAATGCTATTGCTGTAATGCGTTTTTTGGCTAACTCTTCAAAATATTCTTTTGACCTTGTTTTTATTTGCAAAGCAGAAATGATAATAGTCTGAGGATTCATCAGATGAATTTCCGACAGGGTAGGAGGTTCAACTTTCAATAACAGCGGACATGAAAATACTTTCTTTGTATCGCGTGTTATGCTGGCGCCTGCTTCGGTATACTCCACATCTGTATAACTGGCACTTTCTCCTGCACCTGCCTCCATTAGTACCCTGTGACCATTTGAAGTTATTGCATTTACAGCGTCAGGGGTAAGGCAAATACGCTTTTCCTGATATTGGTTTTCGTTGGGAATGCCAATATAAAGCTCTCCTTTTTGCTTTAAAACTTCCAGTGTTTCTTCTTGTGGGAGTAACTGTTGTTTACTAAATGGTGAGGAAGGCTGATTCATAAGCAATAATTGATTTCCGTCATTTTAGGTCAAACTCAAAATTACAATTTTTTTTGATGAACCATGCCAGTACTTGAGGAGTAAAAAAAAATCCTGCTCAAAAGGGCAGGATTAATATAAATCTTTTTTTGGCGCTAAAAAAACAAGTTAAACAAACTTCTTAAGGAATGCTGAAATTGTTTAAATAATTGTTGCAGAGTTTTATTTGGTGTTTTTTGAGAAAGATCTTCTTCTATTGGGGCGTTCACTTTATCCGGCATTCCTATTTTTTCATTTTCACGACGTTCTTTGTCTTTATAGTATTGGAGTTCAACATCCATCGCATCAAGGTCAATGCCGTGTACGTGTTTGTCATAGAGTTTTATCCGTATAAAGTACACAAAAGGAATTACAAGCATGCAAACAGGCAATATCCAAAGAATATTCTCCGTGTCCACATATTGGTCATCAGAGTAGAGAACTTCAAATATCTGGAAAGCATACATACAAAGCGGTATTAGTAATATGTGATACCACCAATGCTTGCAAGTGAAAAACCAAATTAAAAAGAGGTATAATGGGACTAATTTGCCCAACATGAACCAGGCATATATACTCAAGCTAGAAAATCCGTTTCTATCAATTATATAACCAAATATATTTATTGTTGCTTCGGGGTCTGTAGAAAAAAATTCATGTGATTTAAAAACAAAAGGTGACATCACAACTAAAAGGACAATAATAGATTCAATTACAATTCTTTTACGGGCCTTTTTACCTTTTTCTAAAAGTACATTGCTCATTTATGCTAAGAATATTAATTTGTTTAACTAATAATTCTTAAAACGCAAAAAAGGGCAATTTATGATTGCCCTTTATTAAAATTTTAAATAGTATTATTTATGACGAGTGATCTTGTTTGCCAATTTTAGTTTTGTCCACTCCTTGTTCATACAATTGATCATCGTCTGCAGTACTGTTCGGGGTACAGGATGCCGCCATCAGAATAAGGCAGGTACAAATTCCAAATAAAAGTCTTTTCGTGTTCATCGTATTACGTTTTTCGTTAAAGATTTGATCATTCTCAACAACAAATGTAGGAAAAAATGCACTAACAAATTGTTATTTATCGGCAAAATACCACATTTTATCGTAAAAATCAATCACTTTATCGATTTTTTTACCGTTCATCGAATTCCAGACAATAAAATCAGGCCTTTATCGATGGTAGATTTCCCTTACTGAAAGAGTAAATGATTAAATTATAAGTTCTGTGCTACTCAAATTTTTGTACTCTGATAACAAAAGGCTCGAAACAATTGTTTTATTGAAAATTCAAAAACACTTTTAAATTTTGAAGAAGGTTTCATTATTTGAAAATAAAAATTTAACAGTTAGCCGGTGAAGTCAGCTGATATATTCACTTAAGGTATTCCAATGATCGATCTTTTATTACACTTTATCGACCAAACCTATAGGCGAATTCTAAATTATCCGGATAAAAAACCACTCCAATGCCATTTGCTATCTGATTTATCCCTAAAAGTTCATGTGTGATGGAATATTATCCTATTCATATAATGAGCAGAAGATAAATATCCTGGAATACAAAGCAATTTGGGGATTTTTTATTTCATGCTTTTATGAACTATAAGTTTTAAGTTCCTCCAGGGATTTATCAGACTATTCAGAGTTATTTCCAATTCTATCAGTATTTAGTATTTCAATGCTGCGTGTAACAGGATCAATGACCCTTAGTATTATTTTGGTGGAATTTTCCGGCAATAATGAGCCAATCTTTTCGGGCCATTCAATAAAAAACCAGGTATCCTGACTGAAGTAATCTTCCAGACCCAGATCAAGCCCTTCCTCCTCACTCTTTAAGC
The DNA here is from genome assembly GCA_024642325.1 of Eudoraea sp. Classification (GTDB taxonomy): domain Bacteria; phylum Bacteroidota; class Bacteroidia; order Flavobacteriales; family Flavobacteriaceae; genus Eudoraea. The sequence goes on from JAHEBI010000003.1 coordinate 10,915, forward strand.
GGTAAAAATCGAAATGATAACCCAACAGCTCCCCGTTGTTGTCCTGGTATTGATTTACAATCCCAAAAGTGGGGCTGTTGGCTTGATCACCACCTCCCAATTCCCTTACGAGTCCTTTGATAAGGGAAGTTTTCCCCGAACCCATTTCTCCATAAAAACAGAGGGTTTTAGAAGTGACCCGAACGAGAAGCTCCCTGGCAACCTTATCTAACTCCTGTATTGTGTAGATTATTTTCTGCATTTATAGAATAAAATCAGTATATTTAATTGTGCAATTTTAAAATTAACAAAACTATTGCTGGAATTTTTTAATTAATACCGAAAAGTAAGAATAGAGTTTGCTATTAAAAAAAAATAATTTCCAATGAAGTTAAAATCAAAATGGCAGAGGAAATATAAATTGGATGTGCTTATAGCAATTACGATTGCTCTTTTACCGTTTTTAGGTTATATTCATCTGTTATTTAGTGAAGAAATTAAAACATTTTCTTTATTTGGGTTTCAATACTCACATATTTTCTCCAGTAATAGATCTTTTATTTGGTCCCTTTTAAAAAATATCCTTCCATTTACATTGCTTATGATATGGTTTCTTACCATTTCTTTGAGGTGTAAATATCTCATCATTCCCTTATTCATATTGTACTTAAATAACTTATTGAACAATTTATTTGCACCATATGGGAAATATATTTTTTACCCATTTTATTATGAGAGTTATCCCTTAACCATAAATATTTTGATAATAATATCGATAATTGGCTTTATTATTTTATTAGATTTTCATTATTTTAAACACTATAGAAAAAGATTGTTAGAAATTTCTATAAAATCTATAATCGATCAGAATATTAATTTATCTAGTAATATTTACCGAGATAATTTAAAGTCCTTGATTAAGAATAGAAATGAAATAACAACTACTAGTTATATTAGAAAAATCTACAATGCTAAATTGATAATCGGAAATTGGCTAAAAAGCTCAACAAACACAATTACCAACAACGTTAACAATAATAGAGATTACCTTAATATATTTGTGAGTACGTCTCTAGTAATTGCAACACTTCTTTGGTTTATACATTATCTTATCCCCGGAAACATACAGAAATGGGATTTAGGCATTATTCAGGTTTATAATAATGGCTTTACGGATGTTCAGATTTTTCTGTGGTTTTTAATACGTAAATTGATTATTATAATTCCTATGATTCTATGGTTTCTAACCTGCCAGCATTGGTGGAAGTATGCCATTCTATCGCCAATAATTTTATACTCCTATCAATTTTGGGAAGCCACCCAGGATGTACGGTATTTAGATGCAGCTGGAAATATAAAGGCATTCCCGGCCATATTTTGTATTATCCTTATCCTTTTGATGATATCAAAAACCATTAAATACCGGGTAGAAATTCTGATAATGTATGAGCATTTGATAGGGGAGATAGATGATCTTTTGAAAAATGGCGAATTTAATTCCAACAACAGGCCTTTACTTAATCTAAAACGGTTTAAAAACCTAAAAGAAGAAATTGCAAAAGAAACCAATGCCCAACAACAATTGGCAAGACTAATGTCTTTAAGGGAAGAATTATTAAAACAGTTGCATATAAATTTTTAAGATTCTTTTTTTAAACGCAGTTGAGTTTTCTCAATTTCTTCTGTAACTTCTTTTAATAAACGTTTTAGTTCCTCTTCCTGTCTCTCCTTAATCTTCTGTTCTATAAGGTCTTCGATCTCCTGCTGCCTGGATTTAGGCAGATGGTCAAAATCAAAATTTTCAATTTCCACCTTCTTTTTAAACATTTCTCCTTCCCCTGTTATGAGCCAAACTACATTAAGCTCTGGATATACCTTGAGAATGTTTTCAATTACATCACTGCCAATAGATGCGTTATTCTTTTTCATTCGCAGAGTATAACCATTACCGGCACCAATTGATAAATCGAACTGTCGTGCGCTAAGTCCGGCAAATTTAATAAACTGTATTAAGCGATCTATTGTTTTAAGCATTACCTAGAAAATAATCGATACATGAACATTGTTTTCCAAAGATAGGGTTTTATTGAGAGATATAAAACAGTATAACTTGTTGGAAACAGAATAAAATTATTTATATTATAGAAAAAAAGCTATAAATACTTGTATATATAGAAAATATTCTATAATATTATAAAAGAAATAAAACAGCCTTTAGGTAATAGGTCAGAACCAATCCAGTACTCTTAAAAATTACCCCCGGGAAAGTTTGTAACAGCGATAAAAACACTGAAAATGAATAAAATTAAAACCCTGGAAAACCTGCAAAAACTTCACCTTCGTATTGAAGCTGAATGCACCGGGTCACCGCAGGCACTGGCAAGAAGATTGGAATTGAGTGAACGTTCGGTTTATAACCTAATGGAAGTTTTGAAAGATTTTAATGCCCCTGTATTATATAACCGAAGAAGGAAAACATATTATTACAGTAACCATTTCAAACTTGATTTTAGAATTTCACTTTCGGTTACAAATAATGATGAAGTAACGGAGTTATTCAGGGGTAGTTATTTAAGCTAGCTTTCATATTAAATATTGTGAATTGCAGAACAAGATTAAAAGAAATGTTAAGTAGTTTTTCGTTTGTTCTCTCTTTAAAGGCCAGTTTTATAAGCTGGCTTTTATTTTTTTTTATTCTGTGCAGCGCTGTATGTCCTTAAAAGGAATTCATAATGATATGTATTAAATAGAATGATATACAAATAAAGCCTGGGATTTTTGGAATTCAGTTTCTTTTTAAAGCGTTAGGAGGATTTATTAAAATATTGGTTAATGCTGTAGATTTTTTTCCCGCCCCCTTTCATGGTAGTGTCAGATAGCTTTGATATCGCTGATAGGGACCCAGGTTTTTACCCCTGTGTTCTTACAAGTATACATATGATAGAGGTAGGCTTCGTTTTCCTTTAGGCTAAATTTTTCCTTTTATAATTAAAAGACTTTAACTCAATAATCATAAAACCTGCCCTTTTTTACTTCCATAACTTATTTGGATATTACTGTTTTTCTCGACCATAACTACCATTTCCGGACTTCAGATTCATGAGGCGTCTAAACTCCTTGGAGGACATAAGCTCCCTTCCGTTGGCTTCGGCAATAGTATGTACTCTTTCAATTAATTCAACATTGCTCGCCAATTTGGTCCTTTCGGCATCAAACCAGATGTTATCTTCAATACCCACTCTCACCCCTCCGCCTATAGCTATTGAAAGTGAATTCATTTTAAGTTGATCACTCCCAATTCCTGCTAAACTCCAAAAAGAGTTTTCCGGCAGATCCTGAATCATGATTCCAGTATGTAATAAATTGGCCTGAGCGCAGGCAATATTGCCAAGCAGAAGGTTAAAATAATACGGTGGTTCAATCAGACCTTTTTTTATCAAATATTTCGAAAAATTCACCATTCCAATATCAAAGGCTTCCAGTTCCGGAACAATTCCCTTTTCCTTCATGATAGCCGCTAAATCTTGAATCATATCAGGAGAGTTTATGCTGGCCACTTTATTAAAATTCAGGGAACTTAATGTTAAACTACCCATATCCGGTTTAAGAGCCCCATCCAGATATAAGGCATCTGCCCTTTGTTCCAGTTCTTTGAAATTTCTTCCACTCAGGGAAACACAAATCACAAGAAACGGATCAAATTTTCTTATTCCACTAATAATTTCGCTGTAAATTTCCCTTTTATAGCTTGGCTCTTCTGTAACCGCATCCCTGGCATGCAGGTGTACCATGGTAATTCCTGCTTCAGTCGCCCTATGGACATCCTCTATTATCTCAGATATACCAATAGGTACGTGAGGGGTCATTTTTTTTGTAGGGATCATACCCGTAGGAGTAAAGTTGACTATCAGTTTATCTGACATGGTATAAGGGCTTAGGTTAATAATTATTTTTGACAAAACTGTTTGCTTAGAAGAATAAACAAGGCCATCCTATGCTGTACTTAAAACAAAAAGTTCTTCTAACTAATAAAATTAACTAAAAAGAGCCGTATAATGTCCTAATATTATATTTACTGGTTATGTGGTTGGAATGTAAATATGATTTACAATCTATTGGCAGGGAATAAGCACAAAAAGTATGAAGCATGAATTACTCCAAATCTTATTTTTTTTACGAAAACTTAAAAAGAAAAATATAGATTGACCAAAGAAAACAAAAAATAAAAAAACTATAAAGGAAGAAAGAAAGTGTAGTTCTTTTTTTCATAAGATCTGGGTTTAGTCTATAACTAATAAGAGAACTATACTACTGCTTTTGTTTTATTTAAGGGCAGTAAATCCGATTTTAGGTAAATTTATTCGTTGTAAGGCCCTATTTTTAGTAGATTGAGCCTGCCTAATCACCTGATTACGGGACTGACCCTCGCAAGGAAAGTAAATACTTAAGGGGCTAATCTGAAATTAAACAATTCGCTTAGATCTGTTTTATTTTTCTATAGAAATAGGGAGTTTCACTGAAAAACGTCCATTGCATTTATCCGTTCTGTCCATTCAAATATTTTTTCAACTACTGCCATGGAATATGGGAAGATTATAAAAATTAATGGTTTAGCCCATCACTTGCTTTAAGGCATTGCCAAATGCAGCCATGTCCTCTAATCTACCTGTACTTATGCGAGCCCAATTGTTCAAAGGGGGGAAAGGTCGGCCAATGAGAACATTGTGCTTTTGCATATCATCGATAACAGTTTGAATTGGCCTGCCGGTTTTAAAAAAGACAAAATTGGTATGAGACTTTATATATTCCAGGCCTAAATCATCTAAATGTTGGTAGATAAGTCCTTTCGCTTCAAGGTTTCGCATTACACTAAACTTGTAAAATTCATCATCCTTCAGGGCTTCTTTTGCAGCTTCAATTGCAAGAATATTGGTATTTGCCATTACCGCCGATTTCAGATTTCGGGCAATCTCCGGTTTGGCAATCAAATAACCAATTCGTAATCCGGCCATGCCATAAACTTTGGAAAAAGTCTTAGATACTATGATGTTCCTATCTTCTTTTACCAACTCTACCATTGAAGGGTATTCAGGTTCCGTAATAAAATCATAATACGCTTCATCGCTAAATATCACGGCAGAGCTATCATGGGACTTGCAGAAATCAAGCAAACTTTTTTTATTCAATAGTGTGCCTGTAGGGTTGTTAGGGTTGCATATAAAGATTAGTCTGGTATTCTTGTTGATTTTTTTGGACATAGCAGGAAGATCGTGTTCCATATTTTCATTTAACGGAACGCGATGCACTTTAGCTTTAAATGTTTCCGCATAGCTTAACATGGCCTGAAAAGTCGGGTCTGCAGAAATAATTTCACCACCACCTATTCCATAAACCAAACCAGCTGCTTTTAAGCCTTCTGTAGAGCCTCCGGTAATAACTATATGATCTTTTGTTACCCCCTCTTTTAAAGCAATCATTTCCACTAAAGCGGATAAACTTCGAAAAGGGTACCTGCACGCCTCATCAAATGAATTTGAAAGTATCTTTCTAACCCTTTCAGAAGGGCCATAGGGGTTTTCATTAGCATTAAGTAAAATGGGTGAATTGGCGACGCTGGAAGGTGATGGGAAATTCAGGGCCATACTTTCGAATCCTCCCAATAAAGCAAAACTGCCAGTTAAACCTACTGTTTTTAACCAATTTCTTCTGTCTATATTTTTCATATACTAAAATTATGAAAAATAAGATACAAAGAATAATTGAAGAATAAGTTTCGAAGTTGAATAAACCCACTTGAAATAACTGAAGTAGATTAGTAGCCCTGATTCAAAATTTAAATAATATAAATCAAAGTAAATTTAACAGAAGTTATTTTTACAACAGATATTAAAAATAACCAATTGGGTATTCTAAACTTAAGTATAAACAGTTACCCCTATTAATAAAGGGTGTTGGAAATAAAAATGGTTACAATAAGAATCACCATTGCTGTATTAACGGTTATCGCAATAATCTTCTTTTCATTAATAGGTTCATTACGCCCTTTGTAAAGTATAACCGTACCAAATACGCCTAAGATACCTGAAAGTATGATGGGTAATCCAAAGAGATATCTGGAAAACACAGGGTTAATATTGACCACAATGGCAAATGCGGCAAAAGTTAATAGAAAAAGGATAAGTTTACTCACTTTATAGGATCTTTCTGTATATGAATTATTAGCTTCCATAAGTTCAGGGTTTTTATTAAAAGTGATTAAATTACTTTGATATTGGCTCTTAGACCTTCTTTGATTCCCAATATATTGTTTACTGTTTCCTTTAAATAATACTTGATAAGCGTACTGGGGATTCTAATAGTTGTGAACCCGTTTTTAAAGGAATGCATAGTTTCTTCTAAATCGTTTATCGCCTGTTCATGGGTAAGCATATGATACTCAGTATCAATTTCTATATTTAACTTTACTCTTGAAAACGCAATATCTACTGATTTTTTACCATCCCACCATTCTAACATCGGATTTACTCCGGCAAGTTTAAGGCCATAATACAATTGTATAGCCTCTAATGGGGTGTTGTTTTGCCTGACGAGCTTATCCATCCTTTCCTTATGCCTGGAGCATAATTCAACACCATAAAATTCCATGGACTTTCTATGATCTAAATAGCTAAGCTCTTTGTTACATTCAATACATGTCATTCTTAATCGGTAATTTTTTGCTTTTGGATTATTATAACCCGGAGTTTTTTAGAATATTATATTTTATCGACGTATGGTCATGCACTTTTAGATGAACTGCAATTTTTTAGATGAACTGCACTTTTTATGTTAAATTATCTTTTAATTAAAATTGAATACCAAAGCACTATTAATACTTAAAGAGGTTATATTTACTCTTATATCATTAACTTTTTATATTCTAAATGTTCAGGAAATTAGGTCCGGGGGTTCTGGTTGCGGCTGCATTTATTGGGCCTGGAACTATAACCGCGTGCACCATAGCAGGGGTTGGATTTGGATATGCTCTGCTTTGGGCTATGCTCTTGTCTATAATTGCAACGATCATTCTGCAGGAAATGTCGGCCAGGGTAGGGGTTGTCACGCAGAAAGGACTCGCGGAAGTCATTAGAGAGGAGTTAACAGTTTCCTGGATCCGTTTTCTTGTTATGGGCATCATACTTAGTGCAATCGTCATAGGAAATACGGCTTATGAGGCGGGTAATATAAGTGGTGCTACCTTAGGATTACAAGTTTTACTCGGCTTTAATTATGCCTCTTTTTATCCATGGGTTATTGGTGGTATTGCCTTCCTTTTGCTGTACTTCGGATCCTATAAAACATTAGAAAAAGTTTTTATTGCCCTCGTGTTGATGATGAGTATTTCGTTTGTTTTAACCGCACTTTTAACAAAACCTGATATCAGTGAAGTGATAACTGGCCTTTTTATTCCGGTATTTCCTGAGAATGGCCTATTTACTATTATTGCCCTGGTGGGCACAACCGTGGTTCCTTATAATTTGTTTTTGCATGCCTCTTTAATACGGGAAAAATGGAACTCTGCAGATGACCTTGCAAGTGTCAGAAGGGATACCTTTATATCAATTGGACTGGGGGGTCTGGTTTCAATTGCCATTATAATTTCAGCTGCGGCAATTACTTCAACTGAAGTAAATGACGCATTGGATCTTGCCAAAGGCTTGGAGCCCTTATATGGTAAGAGTGCTAAATTTTTAATGGGTATAGGCCTTTTTTCAGCGGGTATTACTTCGGCAATTACTGCTCCTCTGGCAGCTGCCTATGTGGCTAACAGCTGCTTTGGATGGAATACCAATGTTTCTGATGTAAGGTTTAGGATTGTCTGGATGGTAGTGCTCTTAGTAGGGGTGTTTTCACTCTCTTTTGGTATTAGACCCATTGTTATTATACAATTTGCACAGGTTGCCAATGGACTTCTATTGCCCATAATTGGAATTATTTTGATTTGGATAGTAAACAAATCATCCGTTCTTGGAATATTTAAAAACACGTATGGGCAGAATATAGCTGCTATTATTATCATGGTCATTATAATAGTTTTAGGGGCTAAAAGTATTTTTAGTGTATTTGGAATAATAGGATGAGAAAAATGTATATAGATATTAACTGCGATGTGGGCGAAGGTATAGGTAATGAAAGTGCTCTTTTCCCCTATATTAGTTCCTGTAATATAGCATGTGGTGGTCATGCAGGTGATCTGGACACCATGTCAGAAGTAGTTCAGCTGGCGCAAAAGTATGGGATTAAATTGGGCGCACACCCATCATATCCGGACAGGGAGAATTTTGGTCGTAAATCACTAAAAATTGAAAAGGGATTTCTTAAAGAAAGTATTCGGAAGCAAATTAATAGTTTAGAAACCATTTTAAAGAGTGCTGATATAGAATTACATCATATTAAAGCACATGGTGCTCTATACAATGATATTGCCAGTGATCTTAATTTGTCCAAAATTTTTCTGGAAAGTATTCAAACCTATAAAGACCACGTAATGATATATGTGCCTTATGGCTCCGTAATAGAAAAGGAGGCTTGTAAACAAGGCTATAATATATTCAGGGAAGCTTTTGGTGATAGAAATTATAATGAGGACTTAAGTCTTGTTTCACGGCGTTCATCGCAAGCATTGATAGAAGATCCAAAAAAGGTTCTGGATCATATCCTGTCCATGGTCAAAAATAATGAAGTAAATACGCTTGGTGGCGAAAAGAAAACAATTAAGGCAGATACATTCTGTATTCATGGTGATACGGCTACAGCTTTACAAATATTAATGTATCTTTCGGACGAATTGCCTAAGCAGCATATTTTTCTTAAAAAGTGAGTTCCTATCCCATAACAATTAGACCTTTTGGAGAAGATGCTATTTTGATAGAATGGCCTCCTGTGGTTTCCGAATCTATCCTTTATGATATTCTCGATTTTTCTGAAAGTATCAGATGGGATTTTAAAAGTCACATGAATTGGGAATTGGTTCCTGCATATTGCTCTCTAACATTAATAGACAGGCACAACAAAATAGATTTTTCGAAAACTAAATTTGAACTTCTGGAATGTTATAAGAACAGGAAGACTAAAAAACCTGCTCAACGCTATTTATGGAAGCTGCCTGTTTGTTATGACCTGGAGTTTGGTATTGATCTTGAAGAAGTTTCCAGGATTCTCGACATGAGCATTGAAGATGTTATTAAGGCTCATACCCATCACATTTATACTGTTTATGGAATTGGGTTTTTACCCGGATTTATGTATTTGGGAGGGTTGCCTAAGGACTTGGAAACTCCGCGAAAAGCTGTGCCCCGTCTAAAGGTAAATAAGGGTTCTGTTGGTCTTGCAGGGAAACAAACCGGTATTTACCCGCAAGATTCCCCCGGAGGTTGGAATATAATTGGAAATTGTCCAATATCCCTTTTTAATGCGAACCTTGAAAACCCCTGCTTTGTAAGTGTTGGTGATCAGATTCAATTTTATGCCACCAATAGGGCAGAATACGATTTACACAAAATCGAAACAGAAGTTGGAATTTATAATCTTGATAAAATCAAGTTAGATGCTTAAAGTAATTCATCCCGGGTTTTTTACGACAATTCAGGATGCCGGAAGATTTGGTTATCGTGACAAAGGTGTTCCGGTATGTGGTTCTATGGATAATTATTCTTCTTCAATAGCCAATTCCTTGCTGGAGAATAAGGAAACGGATGCAGTAATGGAAATAACAATGACGGGCCCTAAATTAGAATTTCATACTTCAAGTTTTTTTGCCATAACCGGCGCTGAAATGTCCCCGACTTTAAATGGAATTCCAGTCAATTCGTATGAAGTGCACAAAGCTGAGGAAGGGGATGTCTTAAGCTACGGAAAACTCATCAATGGCTTTAGAAGTTATCTGGCTGTAAAAGGGGGCTTTCTGACAGAAATGAGGTTAAAGAGCAGGTCGTTTTACAAGCCAATTACTGATGGGAATTGTATTAAGGAAGGGATGGAGATACCTGTTGAGAGGCATACAGAATATACCCCAAAGATAAGTCATATGAAATCGGAAGCATTTCATAAGGAACATGAATTATTAGTATATAAAGGCCCGGAATACAATATATTTACCAATGATCAATTAAAGTTATTATTCAAGAATAAATTTACCATTGCTAAGGAAAATAATAGAATGGCATATCAGCTTGAGGAGCTTATAGGAGCTCATTCTTATAAGATGCTTACTTCTGCAACCTTGCCAGGTACTGTTCAATTAACGCCAGCCGGTAAATTAATCATTCTAATGCGTGACGGGCAAACCACCGGAGGCTATCCGAGAGTACTTCAATTGGCGAATAAATCAATTGCCATTTTAGCTCAAAAGAAATTTGGAGATAAGATTACTTTTCATCCAATAAAACACTAAATTTCTTTATATACTTCATGAAATGGAATCCTGTAACGAGGTCCATATACCCCTTTTGGGTCTCTTATGCCACAAGCTATGACCATATTAATTTCCGTACCGTGAGGTAAATTTAATATTCTTTTTATGCGCAAAGTATCAGATCCTTCCATGGGGCATGTGTCATAACCAATAGCTGCCATGGAGATCATAAAGTTTTGAGCCGCCAATGCGGCACTTTTGTGTGCGACTATACGCATATCAGATTTTCTAAGCTGTCTGTATGCCGGCTTAAACAGCCCGATAAAGTTGAATACTATATAGCGTATCAACCCAAAAATGCCTAAAAACTCAACATATAATGAAGGAATAAGTTTTTTATAATAGGATAAAGCAAATTTTTCTCTACTGTCATATTCTTCAACCGGCTTATCACCAAAACTCTTCCTTAAAAAACTTAGATTATCTTTTGCTCTTTTACTCCAAAGGTCCTTCCTGACTACAATCACAACCAGTTGTTTAGCTGTCTTTGCTGCAGGTTGGTCAAAACAAGCCTTACTTATCTTTTTTTTAATTTCTTTATTCGTGATATGGTAAAATTCCCATAATTGTAAATTACTGCTTGTGGGTGCCAATACAGCATTCTCAAGGCATTTCCTTACGAGTTTGGTTTCAATTTCGTTTTCTTGTTTATATATACGTACAGACCTTCGGTAAGCAATGGCTTCCGTGACTGTTTTTTCGGTTTCCATAAATATCCATTATAAGTCAATGCGCAAAGTAAGGATTATCCACATTTACTGGCAAATATTTATCCTGGCCAGGAATATTTCTCAAAACGAACCACTTATAAGATACTTCATCTTTTATTGAATATGGGATATTCATGACACTTATATGACTGAAATACAATAGGTTAAGTAAATAAATGTTTTATTGAATTTGAACCAGCAATAAATGTTAAAAACAGGAACTTTTTTAAACAATTATCTTTGAATGGGATAGTACAAATGAGCTATTTAAGATATAAAAAGAACTGTTTTAATGGAATTGAACAAATACAGCAAAAATGTTACACAGGATCCAACTCAACCTGCTGCCCAGGCTATGTTATATGCACTTGGGTTAAAAGAGGAGGATTTAAAAAAACCTTTTATTGGTATTGGCAGCACAGGTTATGAGGGAAATCCTTGTAATATGCATCTGAATGACCTGGCACAGGAAGTAAAACAGGGTGTTCAACAAAACAATTTAGTAGGACTTGTATTTAATACCATTGGCGTGAGTGATGGTATTTCTATGGGAACCTATGGAATGCGCTATTCATTACCTTCAAGAGATATCATAGCAGACTCCATGGAAACAGTGGTTCAGGCAATGAACTATGATGGCCTGATTACGGTTGTAGGTTGCGATAAAAATATGCCCGGCGCCTTAATGGCCATGATCCGATTAGACAGGCCATCAATTTTGGTATATGGCGGAACCATTGCCTCCGGTTGTTTTAAGGATAAAAAACTCGATATTGTTTCTGCATTTGAAGCATGGGGCGAAAAAGTTGCCGGAACCATGAATGATGATGATTTTAAAAGTATAATTCAAAATGCCTGCCCGGGTGCCGGGGCATGTGGAGGTATGTATACTGCCAATACAATGGCTTCTGCAATCGAGGCTTTAGGAATGGCATTACCCTATAATTCTTCAA
>JAHEBI010000176.1 GCA_024642325.1 Eudoraea sp.
CCATATTCTGCAGTAACGGTGCTGCTATCCACATCTCGTATTCCACGAGAATTTACGCACAGATGTTTTGCATCTATTACACAAGCAACATCTTTGGTGCCCAATACTTTTTGAAGTTCTTTTACGATTTGAATATTCAGCCGTTCCTGTACCTGTGGCCTTTTGGCAAAATAATCAACAACCCGGTTCATTTTGGAAAGTCCAACTACAGTCCCTTTTGAAATGTAAGCGATATGTGCCTTTCCAACAATTGGAAGAAGATGGTGTTCGCAGGTGGAATAAACCGTAATATTTTTTTCCACTAACATTTCACCGTATTTATACTTATTCTCAAAAGTAGAGGAATTCGGTTTTTTATTTGGTTGTAAACCTCCAAATAGTTCTTTTACATACATTTTGGCTACCCTGTTAGGTGTGCCTCTTAAGCTGTCGTCCTCCAGGTCAAGGCCCAGCGTGAGCATAATTTCCCTGACATTTTCACGAATGCGCTCAATTTTTTCTTCGTCACTTAAAACAAATGCATCTTTTCTCATTGGGGTTTGTTCGGACGAGGATACATGATCGTTTCCCAGGTCTTCAAACTGTTCTTCCAATGTACTGTCTAATTTCATTCTAATACCGCTTTTTGGAATGGCAAAGATATACATAATATGCCACTTTATAGCCTGTTTAGGGCGATACACAACATAAATTAGTGATATGGGGAGCGACAGGGTATTTTTATAAATTGCAAATCGTGTGCCTGCTTATGAAGGGTAAAAGCTTAATATTCTGTTTTTTAACAGTTCTTGCGACCTGCTCGCTTATGGCCCAGGTGGCTGCAGATTGCAGCAATGCCGTACCCATATGTAATAATACCCCGGTTAATGGGGGCACAATGGGTTATGGCTTGGACGACTATAACGGAGCTGCAACCAGTGGTTGCCTGGAACAAACTGTCACAGGCGCTATAGAGTCTAATTCTGCCTGGTATCGTTTTCGCACAGCAGCATCGGGGCAATTAGGATTCAATATAGGTTTTGACGCTTCGGAGGACTGGGATTTTGCCTTGTACAGGGCGACTGACTGCAGTAGTTTAGGAGACCCCATCCGTTGTAACTTTTTTGATAACAGTGATCAGGAAACTTTTATGGGAGTAGGAGAGGACCCTACGGGAAATACAAGCACAGTGCTATATGAAGATTGGTTACAGGTAATGCCGGGCGAAGATTATTACCTGATGATAAATAACTTCAGCAACAATAATTCGGGTTTTTCAATTCAATTTTCAGGAAATATTTTTATCACCAACCCATTTGACGCACTGGACTGTTCTATTATTAACAATCTTCTGGGACCTCCTATGGCCGCTTGTGATAATGAAAATGTTATACTGGATGCAACCACTCCTAATGTTTTAAGCTATACTTGGTATAGTGACACAGGATCTGGCTTTCAGCCAATATCAGGTGAAACCGGCCCATTACTTCAGGTGCTGGTATCTGCCATGTACAGGGTAGAAATAATCACGACAAGCATGGCTAATATTATAAGCGATGTTCAGGTGGCTTTCAATACTTCACCTGTAACAAGTCCCGTTTCAGATGAAATAGTCTGTTCAGATTCTTCCGGTTTTGATTTAACCCAAAAGGATAGCCAGGCTTTAGGGGCACAGGATCCTTCTGCTTTTATGGTGAGTTATCACAATTCGCAGAACGATGCTATTCTGGGAATAAATTCATTAATATCACCATATTCTTTAAGCGCAGGGACAGAAACCATTTATGTTAGAACCACCTCTTTAGAAAATCCCCTATGCTATGATGCTTCCCGGCAGTTTCAGTTAAGTGTTGTGGAAACACCTGTTATAAACTTTATGACGGATGTTTTTATTTGTGAAGATGCTGCAGGAGTGGAAATTGGTGAAACTACGCCTAACTCCTTATATGCTTATTCATGGGATACAGGGGAAACAACTCCGAGTATCACGGTTTCCCAGGCAGGGAATTATACCTTAACGATTACCAATAATCAATTGGGGATTTCTTGCTCAATAGCAGCTTTAATTACTGTTGTTGTTTCTGAAACTCCGGAAATTACTGACGTTATTATTGATGATCTTCAAAGTAGTAATACGGTTGAAGTTATCACAGACGTGACCGGTAGTTTTGAATACCAGATAGACAATGAGGCATATCAGACAAGTAATATCTTTACTGATGTCCCACCTGGATTGCATACGGTCACTATTAATGATCTTAACGGCTGTGGTTCTGTATCTGAGACTATTATTGTAGTAGGCTTCCCGAGTTTTTTTACGCCGAATGGCGATGGAGCTAACGATTATTGGAATATTTCAGGAATATCCAGCCTCGAAGACCCTCTGGTTTATGTTTATGACAGATACGGAAAACTCTTAAAACAGCTGGATGAGACCAGCCTTGGTTGGGACGGTACTTTCAATGGAAGGAATTTGCCGTCATCAGATTATTGGTTTAAACTTACCTATAAAGATCTTGAGGGCCAGCGTATTCAAGCCCGGTATATAAAAAATCATTTTGCGTTAAAAAGATAAGAGATTGACTTTTTTACGATTGATAAACTGTGGATAAAGTGCGGAAAAATATAGATGTTATATACTAAATATTTCCCCATGGAGTTATAGTATTGATTATTTATATAATGTTAGCCCCTTAATCTATGCGAACACTCTTTTGCTTCCTGTGCTGCATGCTCCTGTTCTCTATTGGAGTTAAAGCACAGAACTCTGCTGATTGCCGCAGTGCTATCCCTGTTTGTGCCGACGCCCCAATTCTATCTTTTACTGATGGCCTTGGTGATGTTGACGATTTTGATCCGGATGTCATCAGGCAAACTGGTTGTTTGGAAAAAGGAAGCGTGAGTTCTGCAAATATTGAAAACAACACATCCTGGTATGTTTTTAGGGCAGGAACAGACGGCCAGATAGGTTTTGATATAGAAGCGTTGCCTGCACTGGGCAATACAATAACCGCGGAATATGATTTTGCCTTATACGGACCCGACACAGATTGTGCCGATATAAGTAACGGTACAGCACAACCCATCAGATGCAACTATGAAGTAAATAGTACAAACTTTACAGGGGTTGGGGTTAATCCGGAAAATGGCCAGGAAGGTGCACCACCCTTAACAGCCAATCAAAACACCTATGACGAATGGATAGATGTCACAGCCGGAGAGGTATATTACCTTCTGATCAATAATTTCAACACCAATTTTGATGGAAATCCGGAACCTTTTTCATTGACCTTTACAGGCAGTTCTGTGGATGCAGATCAGAATACAGCTCTTGACTGTACGTTAAGGGATGAATTTTTAGGATTAGATATTGTAGCCTGTGAAGGTGATCCTGATATAACTTTATCGGCTTTAAATTCACCTGCCGGTCCCGATATTGCCACGGTGACATGGACAGTCGATTACGACGATGATGGTACTATAGATGCAACCCTTGCCGGAACCGGGCCCCTTGGTGCTGAACTGGTGGTAAGCAGTCCAAATTCCGGGCGCTATTTTGTAGAGATAGTCACCAACCTGGCGACAACCATAACGGATGATATTTTAATTACCTATTACGGAATCCCGGTTTTATTACCGGATCCCGATGGGATTGTTATTTTGGATGACCTATCCGATAGTAATAACGTAGAGTTTTTTGTAGATGGTGATGGTGATTATGAATACGCTATAAACGGAGGTGAATTTCAGGATGAATCTGTATTTATGGATATTCCCCCCGGGAGGAATACCCTAATTATAAATGACAAAAATGGTTGTGGAACCACTGAGCCCATTATATTTTTAGTGGTAGGTTACCCTAAGTTTTTTACGCCAAACGGCGATGGTATACATGATGCCTGGAATATTCTGGGAATTGAGACACTTACAGATCCGGTCGTATTTATTTTTGACCGCTACGGCAAATTGTTAAAACAATTGGATGAAACTACCCTGGGATGGGACGGGACTTTTAACGGAAGACCCATGCCTTCATCAGATTATTGGTTCCGCTTAGAGTACGCCCGTGATGAAGACGGTGTCCAGGTGGCCAATACCATACGAACACATTTTTCACTTGTGAGATAAAAAAAACCCTGAGTTATCTCAAGGCTTTTTTTCCTGATTTTTTGAGCTTAGAAGTTTATTGTGTACCCAAAGCTATAATTATTCATTATGCCATTTACCCTTGCCGGAGTGTTTATTCCTACATCAAAAAGTTGAATATCAGCATCTCGTTCAGACCTGCTGTAGGTGAAGTCCAATCTGCTTCCTCCGAAATTATAACCTATACCGGCCGAAAACCCATTTAAATCCCCTATAGTAAACCCATCTGCATAAGGACTCTGTTCGTGGCGATATCCCCCGCGCAGACTTAGCTGCTTTATTCGGTATTCCCCGCCAACTCTAAAAGTAGATACCGCTTTCAGTTCTCTGGAAATTTCCGAATTAACTATGGAAAAACTTGAATCTGAGGTAGGTCGTAATTCGGCTTTGGACATATCCTGATATCCGTAGTCAAAACTTAACAGGCCGTTTGCACCAAACACAATGGCCATACTTCCATTAAACTTGCCTGGAGCCTTTATTTTATAACTTGGAAAAAGATTGACAATATTGAAATCTATAAAATTGATGTCCGGATTTTTAACAGGAGAATCTGAATTTATCCTCTGTGAAAAATCATCTCTTAAATCATACCAGGTAGGGGACTGATAACTACCACCAAGTCTTACATATTCATTTAACCGGGCAATGAGCCCTAAACTAAAAGAAAACGCCTGACCCCTGGTAATAAGCAGGTTGTCAAAATTAATAGATTGTATTTCTGATGCCGCATCAAAACCTCTTTCACTAAATTGCGTGTATTTCTCGGAATACGTACTATGAAAGTTTAATGAGGCACCCATATATAGAAAATCCTTGTATTGGGTACCAAAATTCATAGTGAACTTGCTGTTATACCCCCTTGTTGACTGGTAAAAATCCTGGTTTACATTGTTGTAATCGGCATTGGAAATATATTGTGTATTGTTGTCATCATTAATATCTACCGGATCAATAACCCCGGACTGAAAGCCTAAGAATGCCTGCTGTGGCCCAAAACCAAGACTGCTGCCGATATCCAGATAGGCTTCTTCTATTAACTCATTATCCTGAACGAATAACGGGCCTAAGGGCTGGCCTTGAGCAAAAGCAAGAAAGTAGTTGTCTATGCCTTCATTGCTGTTTCCTCGGACAAAAAACTCATTGCTAAAATTCTGTACCAGATCATAATTAAAGGCCAATGAGAATTTTTTCCAATCAGAATTTTCATCATAATTCTTAAATACCATAACCCCTCCAATTTGATTAATTTTAAATGAATTTAGTCGGGTATTCGCAGTAGTTCCAAAGTAAACCGCATCGTTATTTCGATTGTAATTTGTGCCTGTCATGGTGAACTGGCTATTATTGAATACAGCAGAACCTGCTGGATTAATGTTCAATGCCGAAAGGTCTCCGCCAAGAGCTCCAAATGCACCGCTTAAACCCTGAAAACGCGTTGTTCCGTGAGTGTTTTCAATACTGAATCTGAGTACATCATTAATATTCTGAGCGCTAACAGTCGCACATATCAATACCAGGATGAAAAATATAGGTCTTTTCATTTTATAAGAATTTAATACTACTGATTTTTGGAATTATTGTCTGCCTCTGCTTCCTGAAGATCCACCAGAACTTCTCATGCTGCCACCGGAGCTTCTCATGCTGCCACCGGAGCTTCTCATGCTGCCACCGGAACTTCTCATGCTGCCGCCGGAACTTCTCATGCTGCCGCCGGAACTTCTTGAACTACCGCCTGAACTTCTATAGCCACCT
>JAHEBI010000177.1 GCA_024642325.1 Eudoraea sp.
TTAAAAAAGAAAACAAGCCCGGCACTCAAAGCAGTAACCCCCCATGTAAAAAGTGTTGCGTATAACGCTGCTAAAATGGGGTCAATTGATTCTAAATAACTAATAACATTTTCCATCACATGTTGATCTTTTTAATATATAAATTAGCTGCTATCTGTTGGGAAAGGTGCAATTGCCTGTGGTCTATAAGAACACGTACTGAATTATCAAACTCTTCCTTTTCCACTATCTTAATTTTATTGCCCAGTGCTATATTGTTTTTATCCAGGAATCTCAGGAAAGCAGCAGATGAATCTTTTACCCCAACGCAAATCCCGGAAGTATTAATAGGCATCTGACTCAATAGTTGTTTATGGGCCTCCATCAACTCGCCATTTTTATCCGGAATAGGATCTCCATGAGGGTCCAATTTTGGATAATTTAATAATTCATCAAGTTTATCAATAAGTTTTTCACTCTTAATGTGTTCTAACTGTTCAGCTATCTCGTGCACTTCGTCCCAGTTAAAATCTAATTTTTCTACCAGAAACACTTCCCATAATCGATGTTTTCTAACAATGGATAAGGCCGTCTTAATACCCAGATCAGTCAGTGATGCCCCCTGATATTTTTTGTAATGCACCAGTCCTTTTTCAGATAACCTTTTCAGCATATCTGTCACGGAAGAAGGTTTGGTCTCCATCCGTTCTGCCAAAGCATTGGTTGAAATCACTTCCAAACCTTCAAAACCCAAATGGAATATGGCTTTTATATAATTCTCCTCAGAATGGGTCATAAAAAACATTTTTACAAAAATACATTTTTATTTCTAAAAACATATATTTAGATTTGTCTAAATTATTTATTTGGCAAATGAAATTTACTGCTCTTTACATTTATTTAAAGATTGCCTTATTAGGGTTTATAAGTATGATGGGGATATCCATTATGTATTCACAGGAAAATAGTATAAAAGGTATTATCCTGGATGGAAAAGAACCTGTGCCTTTTGTAAATATATACCTCCAGGGAACAAATCTTGGTTCGTCTTCAGATAGGAACGGTGAGTTTACCATTTCTAATATTCCGGATGGAACCTATAAAATTCATGCTTCTTCGGTGGGATACACCAGCTTTTACCAGGAAGTCACTATGGCCAATAATACCCTATTGGCACTTACCATATTGCTCAAAACTTCATCAGAACAATTGGATGAAATGGTTGTTACAGGCACTTTAAAACCCGTAAATAGATTGGAAAGTCCGGTTCCGGTTGAAGTATATACCCCCACATTTTTCAAAAAAAATCCCACACCAAGTATTTTTGAAGCCTTGCAAAATATCAATGGCGTAAGGCCGCAGATTAACTGTAATGTATGTAATACCGGCGATATCCATATCAATGGACTGGAAGGGCCATATACCCTCGTACTAATAGATGGCATGCCCATAGTTAGTGGTTTGGGTACCGTCTATGGTCTCTCCGGCATCCCCAATTCCCTAATAGATCGCATTGAAATTATTAAAGGGCCTGCTTCCACCTTATATGGAAGCGAAGCAGTAGGTGGCCTTATTAATATAATTACAAAAAACATGGTTAGCGCACCCATATTTGCTGCAGACAGTTTTATAAGTGGCTGGGGGGAATACAACCTGGACATAGGATCCAAAATTGAAATGGGCAACAAGTCCAACTTATTGTTGGGTTTAAATTATTTCATATACAATAACCCCATTGACGACAATGGTGATAATTTCACAGATTTAACCCTCCAAAATCGCATTTCTTTCTTCCAAAAATGGAGTCTGAACAGAGCTTATAACCGTATTTTTTCATTAGCCGGCCGTTTTTTTTATGAAGACAGATGGGGGGGTGAAATGCAATGGACGCCAGAATTCCGAGGGGGAAACGAAATTTATGGTGAAAGTATCTACACCACTAGATGGGAAATATTAGGAAAGTATCAATTGCCGATTAAAGAAAATATCCTGCTATCAGTTTCATACAATGACCACCACCAAAATTCCGTATACGGTATAATTCCATTTCTCGCAGATCAGCGAATAGGATTTGGGCAGGTAACATGGGATAAGGCCATAGGTAAAAATGATCTTCTTATCGGAAGCTCAATAAGATATAACTATTATGATGACAATACCACCGCTACTTCAGAACAAAGTGCAAATAAGGCAGATATTGTCTGGATCCCAAGTTTGTTTATTCAGGATGAAATAAATTTTACCAAAAAACACTCTTTACTTACCGGTATCCGTTATGATTATGATAAGAGACACGGTTCAATTTTTACACCACGATTAGCATATAAGTTGAAATTTACAGACAATGATATAATCCGCTTGAATGCCGGTACCGGTTTCAGGGTTGTAAATCTTTTTACCGAAGAACACGCTGCTTTAACCGGGGCCAGAGAGGTAATCATTGCGGAAGAACTGAAACCGGAACGATCTGTGAATATCAATCTCAACTATCTCAAAAAAATTTACGGCAATAATGGAACATTTATAGGTCTGGACGCCTCGGCTTTCTATACGTATTTTAATAATGTTATTCTTCCTGATTATGATACAGACCCAAATCTGATCATATATAGGAATTTAGAGGGTAAATCTGTCTCCAAAGGTTTTAGTGCAAATGTTGATCTGGCCTTTCCTTCCGGACTTAAAGTGCTTTTGGGAGCTACCTTTATGGATGTAAGCAACACAAAAAACGGGATCACTCAACGGCAAATTCTGACTGAAAGCTTTAGTGGGATCTGGAGTGTATCCTACGCCTTAAGAACAATTAATCTTAGCATGGATTACACCGGTAATCTATATGGGCCAATGCGTTTACCCCTATTAGGTGACCTTGATCCCAGACAAGAATATTCCCCAATTTGGAGTATACAAAATATTCAATTCACATATTCCGGCTTAAAAAATTTTGAATTTTATGGTGGTATAAAAAACCTACTGGACTGGACCCCAAATAATGGGAATCCTTTTATAATAGCAAGAGCAAATGATCCTTTTGATAAGAATGTTGAATTCGATAGCTCCGGCAGGGCAATCCCGACAGCAGACAACCCCTACGGGCTTACTTTCGATCCTACTTATGTATATGGACCAAATCAGGGGATAAGAGGATTTATTGGAATGCGCTACCAATTGAACTAAAGACCCCATCTACTTGAGTTGTAATTTGTACTTTTGATGTTTTTCGAACTTGTGCAGACAGATTACGACTTTATTATAATTGGTGCCGGAGCAGCAGGTTTAATGCTAGCCGATGCGCTTGGCAGTGATCCTTATTTTAAGGATAAAACTGTGTTATTACTCGACAAAGATGCCAAAAAGACTAATGACCGCACCTGGTGCTTTTGGGAGAAGAATGCCGGCGATTTTGATAAAATAATTTATAAAAGCTGGAGTCAAATTGAGTTTAGCGGGGAAAATTATAAGGCCGATCACGAGATTACACCCTATTCCTATAAGATGTTACGAGGACTCGATTTTTATAATAGTTATTTGCATCGGATCCGGTCTTATGGCAATATTACATTTTCACAGGCTCTGGTGGTCGATATAACGGATAATAAAAACCATGTCACGGTAACTTCGGAAAATGGAAGTTTCCACGCTAAGAAGGTTTTTAACAGCACTTTTGATTATAAGTCTTTTTATAAGCAATCAAAATACCCGGTATTGCAACAGCACTTCATTGGATGGTTTATTAAATCTGATAAAGCTGTTTTCAATCCTGAAAAGGCGACTTTTATGGATTTTTCAATCCCACAAATGGGAAATACCCGTTTTATGTATGTTCTCCCCTTTTCAGAAACAGAAGGTTTGGTTGAGTATACTTTATTTTCCCCGAGCGTATTACCGGAAGAAGCGTATGAAAGTGCCATTAAAGAATATATTGAAGAAAAACTGGAGTGCACTAAATACGAGATAATAGAAAAAGAAAGAGGTAATATACCAATGACCTGCTTTAATTTTTCTGCAAACAACAGTGATAACATATTACATATAGGAATAGCAGGTGGCTGGGCCAAACCCAGTACGGGATATACCTTTATGAGTACCAACAGAAAAATCAAAGAATTAGTGGTTTTTCTAAAAAGGAATAAACCACTCCATACTTTTAATTCTAAAGACCGTTATTGGTATTATGATCTGCTATTATTAGATATCCTTTATGAAGACAACAGCAAGGGCAGGCGTATTTTTGAGTCACTTTTTAAAGGTTCCAGCCCACAACTTATATTTAAATTTTTAGATGAGGACACCAACCTAAAAGAAGATCTTCAGATTATCTCAAGTTGCCCTAAAACCTATTTTATAAATGCGCTATTGAAAAGGTTGTTCTAAACTTCCCTGTTCATGAGCTTATTCCCCAGTTCCTCAAGAATTTTCTTTTTGTTATCAGGGGCCTCCAGGGATTCCAGAATTTCGAATGCCCGCCTTGTAAATTTTTTAATTTCATTCCTGGTTACATCTGCCGAACCACTATGAACAAATATTTCCTTCACGGTTTGAATTTTTTCCCGAGGGTTCTGCGGTTTAATAGAAAACAGATTTTTCAATTCATTTATTTCTTCAGTGTTCCCTAATTCAATTGCCTTAAGATAGAGAAAAGTTTTCTTGTTCTCAATGATATCTCCGCCTACCTGTTTCCCAAAATTTTCGGGATTTCCGAAGGCATCCAGATAATCATCCTGTAACTGAAAAGCTATACCGAGGTTAATTCCAAAATTGTAAATTGCATCCTGAGTGTTCTTTGACGCCTTGGCAATTATTGCTCCCATTTTCATAGCTGCCGCAACTAATACCGCCGTTTTATACGTAATCATTTTCAGGTAATCCGGAACACTAACCTCATCACTTATTTCAAAGTCCATATCATATTGTTGACCTTCACAAACCTCAATTGCTGTCTTACTAAAAACTTCTATCAAGGATTTAAATAAATCAGCCGGATAATTTTCAAAATATTGATAAGAATTAATAAGCATTACATCACCTGATAAAATTCCGGTGTTAATATCCCACTTTTTATGCACGGTCTTTTCTCCTCTTCTTAGAGGAGCCGCATCCATAATGTCATCATGTACCAGAGAAAAATTGTGAAAAACTTCCACTGCCAGGGCCGCATCCATCGCCTCCTCGTAGTTACCTCCCAAAACGTCTGTACTGATGAGCGTCAATATTGGTCTGAGCCTCTTACCTCCAATACCCATGATATAACCAATGGGCTCATATAAATTGACGGGGGCTTTGGTCGTTAGTTTATTTTCGAGATAGGTATTAAAACGTGCCCGAAAGAACTCAATGTCCAGCATTTTTATTTTTTTTTCAAAAATACATTAAAAGCTTTCACATAAAGGCTTTTATGTAAACTTCCTGTTAACAAAAAATGTTATTTATCCCGGAATTGTTAAATAAACGTAAAACTTAGGAAACTTTTAATGTTTTTATAGTTTCCTGTTTATATTTGCTCAGATTATGAAAGAAAAAATACTAATCAAGGCTACGGATCTCTTTTTAAATCTCGGATTTAAGAGTGTAACTATGGACGATCTTGCCCAGACTATGGGTATTTCCAAAAAGACTATCTATTCCCATTTTGAAAACAAGACCAGGCTTGTCGAAGCCTGTACAATGCACGTATTTGATTCCGTTTCCCGTGGTATTGATCAAATATGCGCCCTCAAAAAGAACCCAATTGAAGAGCTTTATGAGATCAAAAAACTGGTAATGGAGCATTTAAATGAAGAAAAAACCTCCCCACAATATCAGCTTCAAAAATATTATCCCAGAATTTATAGCACCCTTCGCAAAAAGCAATTTGATATGATGCATGCTTGTGTGATAAATAATGT
>JAHEBI010000178.1 GCA_024642325.1 Eudoraea sp.
CGGGTAACCAAAGGCTTAATTGAGGGATATAGGTAATCAGGAACAGGGCAATAATCATAACCACAAATAGGGGAAGAAGCGGTTTAATCACTTTTTCGATGGTGGTATTGGCAATTCCCACGCCCACAAATAATACAGATCCAACAGGAGGGGTACATAAACCAATACAAAGGTTTAAAATCATAATAATGCCAAAATGCACCGGATCCAAACCAAGCTTTATCACTACCGGTAAAAATATGGGCGTGAAAATAAGAACAGCAGGGGTCATGTCCATAAATATTCCAACAAACAACAATATAAGATTTATGATCAGCAATATCATAATCTTATTATCGCTAATGCTCAGTAAACCTGCACTTATATCCTGAGGAATATTTTCAAAAGACAGCGCCCACGACATACTCATTGATGCACCTATCAATAGCATTACAATTGCCGTTGTAGAAGATGAATCCAATAAAATCCGCGGAAGTTTCCCAAAGGTAATCTCCTTATATATAAAACCAAGGATGAGGCTATAGAGCACTGCAATGGCCGATGCTTCCGTGGCTGTAAATATCCCTGCTACAATTCCACCAATAACCACCACCAACATAAACAAACTTGGCACTGCCTCAATAAAAGTTTTGATGATATTCCTGAATGTACTTCTCTTTCCAACCTTATATCCTTTTTTCCTGGCCCAAAAAGAAGCTACCAGCATTAATAACAAACCTGTTAGTATTCCGGGAATATAACCTGCCAGAAACAAAGCAGCTATGGATGCACCACCGCTCGCCAGTGAATATACTATTAGTACATTACTGGGAGGAATAAGCAAACCGGTTGTCGCAGAAGTAATGTTTACCGCAGCACCAAATTCTTTGGAGTATCCTTCTTTTTCCATTTCAGGGCCTAATATACTGCCCATGGCAGATGCCGATGCCATGGCAGAACCCGCAATAGCGCCCATTAGCATGGCTGAAATGATATTAATAAGAGCCAGGCCTCCCGGTAGCGCCCCAACCAATGTTTTTGCAAAAGCAATCAACCTGTGCGCAATACCCCCTTTGTTCATTAACTCTCCCGAGAGAATAAAAAATGGAATTGCGAGGAGTGCAAAACTGTCCAGGCCTGTGCCAATTCGTTGCGCCACAGTCGTAAATGCCGGTAAAGCAGGAATGCTAACCAGAATGGTCAGTAGTGCAGAAATGGTTATACTCCATGCAACAGGAGTGCCTATAGCCAGGAGGCATATAAAACTGATCACTAAAACAAGTATGGGTATATACTCCATTGGTTTTACTGTTTTAAAATATCAGAAATCTTATAATAGATAATAAGCAGGCCACTAACAGGTAAAATCATATATACAACAGATAATGGGAGCTGCAGGGCGGGAGAATTTTGATCGAGTACATGGGTAATATAAACTAATCGGGAACCTCCAATAACCAAGGCAAAAAAGCAAAATATAATTATCAATACACGGACGACCAGTCTCAATTTCATTTGAGTTGTTGCCTTTAAACGGGAGGGGAGTACGTCTATGGCAACATGCTTATTTTGTCCTGAAACATATGCCGCCCCGAGTATACCTATCCATATCATAAGGTACCTTGCCAATTCATCGGTAAAGGAACTGGGAGATCCCATAAAATATCTGCTGAATACCTGCCATAAAACATTAATAACCATAATACTCATTATGATTATCAATAGGGTGGCCAGTATACTATCGATCTTTTTCCTCAATTCCATTTCATTGGGTGTTTTGAATTTCCTGTATTAAATGGTACAGTTCTTCATCCTCTCTGTATTGCTCATAATTACTTTTGACCTTTTCGGAAAACAAGGCTTTATCTGGTCTTAGGATTGTAACACCTGCTTGCTGTACTGCAAGTAAAGCTTCTTCTTCGGACTCCATCCATAATTTTCGCTGATAAATAATAGAATTTTCTACTGCCTGGGTTAACCACCCCTTTTCTTCAGTTGAAAGTTTGTTCCATAAATGGGTGCCTGCCAGAAGTACATCCGGTAGAACAGTATGTTCATCCAGCGAATAGTACTTACAGACTTCATAATGACGGGAGAGGTAAAAACTGGGCGGATTGTTTTCTGCACCATCTACGACCCCTTGTTGCAAAGCGGTGTACAATTCACCCCAGGATATTGGTGTAGGGGAACCGCCTAAACTGTTTACCATATCCATTGAGGTAACACTTTCCATTACCCTTATTTTTAAGCCGACAAGATCTTCCGGCGAATTTATAGGCCTGTCTTTGGTGTAAAAACTCCTGCTGCCCGCGTCGTAATACCCCAGGCCTTTAAGCCAGTATTTTTCACCGTCATTCAGAAGCATTTTTCCAATTGGCCCGTCTAAAACATCAAATGAATGTTGTCTGTTCCTGAAAAGAAAGGGAAGTCCCAATACCTTCATTTTTGGAGCAAAATTTTCCAAAACCCCTACAGAAACTTTAGTCATATCCAGACTGCCGATTTGTAAAAGTTCCAGACATTGACGTTCTGTTCCTAATTGCTGACTAGGGTAAATCTCGAGCCTCAGTCTGCCTCCCGAAAGCTCTTGCAGGTCCACCCCCATTTTCACCATGGCTAAATGAACAGAGTGGTTGACATCAAGGCCATGGGCCAACTTAATGGTCCTTGTTTTCTCTAATTGACCACAACTAAACAAACATGAAATAGTCAAAAGAATATATACCAGAGTCCGGAAGCGCATTAAATCCTGTTTTTATTTCTATACGCAATATACAGAAGTAGATTGTTATAGACAGTAATATTTATTGGAGGAAATGATTATGAATTGGATTTGTTCAAATTTGAAACCATGATCGGTAATCGGCCATCATGAGACCCGGAACTTTTTGGTGAAGGTCAGAAACCACCTATCAGTCAAATAATAAAAGGCCGTTAAATTCTTAACAGGCCTTTCTTATACAACATCTTATTTCAACCCAAAATAAAACATGGGCCGAATGTGTAAGATTTGATAAAAATTTAGCTAAGAAGGAAAAATAAATTACTAGAAAAATATTAAAGTGCAAGATTTGGGAAATCTCGATTTTGTCCTTTCTAAAAGAAGCCCAGACCTGCCAAAATAAGGCAAATCACAACTGCCGCCAGAATTAAGACCAAAACCACTACCATTATGCTCAGGAACCCATTAAGGAGCTTTGTGCCAAATGTTAATTGATCTTCCATAATTCATATAATTTCCTACAATGTACATATTTATGACAATAAATTTCATTTGGAATGCCTTATTTCGACTAAAAGTCAATCAGAATGGGACTTTTTGTGATGTATGACCTAAATTTTCGGTAAAAGGTAGTTTAGTTTTTTCACGAATTTTTATCCGGACTCAACTTTTTTCCAATGTCTTCAAGAGAAATTCCCTTGGTTTCAGGCATCATAAACAATACAAATAGCAGTTGAAGTACCATCATAAATGCAAAAAATATAAATATGGGCCATGGATTGTCCTTGAATATGCCGTTAGTAGCATCAAGGAATACCGGAGTAAGCAGGGTTATTAAAGCGGCAAACACCCAATGTGTCCCGGTTCCCCAGGACTGCCCAAAAGCCCTTACTTTATTTGGAAATACCTCGGATATAAAAACCCATATGACGGCACCTTGTCCAATAGCATGGGATGCGATAAAAATGAGAATAAAAACAAGAAGAAGGTTAGAACTGGCTCCGCTATAAAAACACCATCCCACCATAACAAGACTAATAATATAGCCCACAGAACCGATTTTCATCAATTCCCGCCTTCCCATTTTATCAATTAATCGAATTCCCACCAGGGTAAAGATTAAATTGACAATACCAATGGAAATAGAACTGAATAAGGATTCTCTTGCAGCCAAACCGGCCCTTTCCAAAATTTCAGGTGCATAATAAAGAACAAAATTAATCCCGGACATCTGATTAAAGAAGGCGATTAAAAAAGCGAGGATAAGGGGCTTCTTATATTTACTGGTAAATAGCCGTTCTTTTTTATCATCAGAATTAAAAGAATTCTTTATTTCCTGGAGTTTTAAGTGCGCGTGTTCTTTGTTTGAAAGATATTCCAATGTACCTAGGGCTCTGGTATCGTCATGTTTTTTTATAACCAGCCAACGGGGGCTGTTTGGAATTTTCAGGACCATTAAACTGTATATTAAAGCAGGAAGAGCCTCTACGCCAAGCATCCATCGCCAGTCGTTACTACCGTCAAAACCTTTGAGGAAATAATTGGAAATAAAGGCGATAAAAATCCCAAAGACAATATTAAACTGGTATAAGGCTACCAACTGTCCTCTATTTTTGGATGATGAAATCTCCGAAATATAAATTGGGGCCGCAACAGAGGAAGCTCCTACGCCAAGGCCACCAACAAACCGGAAGAAGGAAAACATATATGGGTCTACCGCCAAAGCAGATCCCATGGCAGATACAAAATACAATACACCAATCCAGAATAAGGTTTTCTTCCTGCCAAAAAGATCACAGGGGATACCTCCAAAAAGTGAACCTATTACAGTGCCCCACAGGGCCATTGACATAATGAAAGTGCCATGAAACCATGGTGAAGTGTCCCATAATTCTTTAATGGGCAAATTTGCACCACTTATAACTACGGTGTCAAAACCAAATAAGAAACCTGCCAGTGCGGCGGTTAGTGAAATTTTAAAAATTCTTTTGTCCATAGCTTGCTGGTTTTGGTAAATCTAGCAAAAAAATGGAAGAGAAAATATAGTGGGATTGGAAGTCAGGCAGTCTTAGGTTTCAAAGAGTCTAATATACTTGTTTTTTTCTTTTTTTTAATCGCGCGATCCAGCTGTTCTTGTTCCGGGTTTAAAGTTCCCGGTTTTGGTTGTAAACCATCATCTTTATTAAGATGCTTGTACTGAAGAGAATCTGTTGTCATGTTTTGTTTTGCATCTGAGTCATTCACATCTTTTGCAATTTTTTTACAGGAATAAGAGCAAATCAAAAGGCAAAACAGCAGGATATGAAAAGGGGCAAATTTCATCTTTCTTGTTTTGAAGTTAATTACAAAAAATATACCAGTTTTTTGACCTGGCTATCTTTTAAACAACTACGCTATTAACTGGGTGAAACTATGATAAATTTTCATCCGAAATTCAATGAATAACTATATTAATGTACGGATATGATTCATTATTTGGATGCTTGCTCCCTTGTTTTTAGAAATATATGAAGCATTTATATTTCCGGTTGATCTTCTGAAATCAATATCCAGAAACAGTTTATCGGCGAGCTTTGTAAAACCTGCTTTATCACCTACAGGAAGGATTCCTTTCAACTTAACTAATTCTTCAGCTTCTTTAAACCCGGTAAAATTGGGGCCAATTATTACGGGAAGACCAAATACCGCAGGTTCCAGGGTGTTGTGAAGCCCTTTTGCGAATGCCCCGCCAACATAGGCCATATCGGCATAACTGTAGATTTTGGTCAAAAGTCCAATGGTATCTATGATCAGAATTTCTGCATTTCCCATATCTTTTTCTGAAGCTTCTGATAACAAAACGGTATTCTTATGAATGCTTTCTCGAAGGTGCTCAATGTTTTTTGTCTTTATTTCATGTGGTGCAATAACATATTTCATTTCATGGGAAGAAGTATTAATATAATCTATCAATATTTCTTCATCCTTGGGCCAGGTACTGCCCATTACAAAACATGGGGAGTTTTTCTTGAACCTATCCATAAATTCCAGAGAATTATCCTGTTGCCGGAACTCAGAAACCCGGTCAAATCTTGTATCGCCATTTATTGTAGTATTTTCCAGGCCAATAGAACTCAGTAATTTTTTAGATTCACCGTCCTGAACAAAAATATGTGAAAACT
>JAHEBI010000179.1:0-4581 GCA_024642325.1 Eudoraea sp.
ATTTACGTCCTTACTCTATATCCGATGGCCGGTATTGTGGAGCTCACAGCCTTTGCAGGGGCAGTTTTTGCGGCAAGCTTTTTCCCGGCTATTTTTGGTGGTCTATACTTTAAATGGGGTACGGACCTCGGGGCCCTTTCTTCTATGGTCGTGGGCATGCTGGTAAACATTGTTTGGCGATTCGGGTTTAGGTTCAGCTATCAGGGTCTGGAGGATATTCATGAGGTTATCCCTGCATTTACATTTGCCTTAATAACCTATGTAATTGTTAGCTTATTCAGTAAAAAAAGAAGGCCAGACCAAAAGCATTTGGCTAATGTCTTTGATTGAAATAAAGGAATAGATTTATGCTTAAATCGTACTACTCCTTTATCATAAGAATATGTGGTATATCATCTTCTAAATAAGTTTCTCCAACAGCTATGAAACCTAATTCCCTATAGAATTTCTGCAAATAGGTCTGCGCAGAAATATGAATGGTGGTCTCCTTAAATTTATCCTTAACAGCCTTGATTGAGGCAAGCATTATTTCTTTTCCAAATCCTCCCTGCCGCTCAGTTTTTCTGACTACCACGCGTCCAATACACGCCTGGTTCATATAATCCCCCGGCTTGAAAATTCGGGTATAAGCTATAATCTCATTTTTATTTTTTCCTATTATATGCAAAGCTTTTGAGTCTTTGCCATCCATATCCTGATAGACGCAATTCTGTTCCACTACAAAAACTTCAGTCCGTAGTTGGAGAATCCCATAGAGTTCCTCTTTGGTCAGGTCCTGGAATGATTTGATATAAATTTCCATATATTAATCCTGCACAATTACTTTTTTAATATCACATTTACCAAATTCAGGCTGTATATTCAAATGGTTTATGCCAAATTTATGAAAGACTTCTTCTTCTATAGTTTCTAATATGTGATCAAACTCTGAAAGTTTTATGTCTTCTTCAAAATCTATATGAGCTTCCAGGTGCACCTCATTTTCATTGAGTTGCCAGATATGGACGTGATGTACGTTTTTTACTGGCGGCATTTTTGTTATAGTCGCTACTATTTGTTGAACCTCAATCGTGTTAGGTGTAAAAAGCATCAAAACCCTCGTGGAATTTTTTAATAGGTCATACCCCATATAAATAAGGTATAGTGCAATTATTATAGTCAGGATGGGATCCACCCAATAAATGGTATAAAACTTCATTAATAAACCACCTATTAATACCGCGACAGATGCCATCATATCTGTAAATAAATGCAGGTATGCAGATTTCATATTCATATTTGCTTTAGCATCTTTCTTAAGTAGAAGAACACTAAATCCATTTGCTAAAATCCCTAATAATGATAACCATATAACCAAATCTGATTTAATGTCTACTGGATTAGCAAATCGCTCAATTGCCTCTTTCACTAATATTATTGCAACTATAATCAAAGTGGAAGAATTAATAAAAGCTGCAATTATCTCAGCTCTCTTATATCCAAAAGTCTTGTGTACGGAGGCCTGTTTTTTTGATAATAAATTAGCTACATAGCTAATAATCAGCGAAATTACATCGCTAAAATTATGGAGGGCATCTGATAATAAGGAGAGGCTCCCGGATATAATTCCTCCAACTACCTGGGCCAGGGTTATTACGATATTAAGAAATATAGTAATAAAAAGGTTTCTCCCTTTTAGGTCTCTATGATTATGGGAGTGGGAGTGATTATGAGAATGTGAATGGCTCATGTAACTTTTTTAAGAACAGGGTATTTTTTCAACCCTTCTTTCGTGTCTCCCCCCTTCAAAATTGGTGTTAAGAAAAGTTTTAACCATATCCAGGGCCTGGTTTAGTGAAATAAACCGGGCGGGAAGACTAAGGATGTTTGCATCGTTATGCTCTCTTGCCAATTCCACAATTTCCTTATTCCAGCAAAGTGCTGCTCTCACACCCTGGTGTTTATTGGCTGTCATACTCGCGCCATTGCCGCTACCACAAATAATAATTCCCGAATCTGCCTTCTTATTTTCCACATCAGTTGCAACAGGATGAATAAAATCAGGATAATCTACGCTATCCGTTCCATCGGTTCCGTGATTAATTACTTCTATTCCCATAGATTTGAGAAGACCTACGATAGCCAGTTTATATTCTGTACCGGCATGATCATTACCAATTGATATTTTCATATAATAAAGGTATTTAGAATTAGAACAAAGTTACAAATTGCTTTGGGATACCCTCTCGTTTATATTGTTAACATATAATTTTATAAAAAACATAAGTATTTGGTTAATAAGCCTTTATTCATATAGCTGATTTGTTAATAAACAGGGGATAAGAAATGAGGACTATTTTTTATTTATTCCTTAAAAAAATGCTTTACAAATCCTTTTTATATATAAAAAACTTGTTTTTAATATTTAATAGAAAGATATCATAGTCAAATAGTATACAAGTTAACACAAAAATGGAAATTAGTTGTAAGTAGTTTTATGTTGAAAGTAGTTATTAATAGTCGTTTATAAAGAAGTTAAGTTCTTGACTACTAGAATATACAACAATATATAAATTGTCAATAAAGTCTTTAATGTGTTCATAGCAACATTTCTTTAAAACTTTTATCAGTCCTATTAACATACCATCATAAACACCATATTTTATATTAAATCAATTAAAAGAAATATGAAATTATTAATAACTGTTGATATGTTATTTACCGCCTGTTTTTACTTAAATCTGATTTACCGGATAACATCCTATGGATTATAATTCGTACTTTTCCGGGCAAATAAAGAATAAATGTCGAAGAAAAAGAAACGGGCAAAGGGTCATAAAAAGAATGAAATTACCAAGGGTATATTTACTGTCCTTGAAAAGGAATCGTCTAAGAGTTTTAATTATAAACAAATTGCATCAAAACTTGATATTAATGATACGGAAAACAGAAATTTATTAATCAGAAGATTAGGCGAATTAAAAAATGAAAATCGGATACAAGAAAATACAAGGGGTAAATACCAGGCTATTACCAATGCAAAATATTATCAGGGAAAAGTAGATATTACGGCAAGAGGAAACGCTTATGTGGTGGTTGATGAATTGGAGAATGACGTATTTGTGCCTTTTAATAGGCTTAACAAAGCATTTCATGGCGATATTGTTGAAGTAGATATTTTTAATAAAAAGGGCAATAAAAAACCAGAAGGAGAAATTAAAAAAATTCTGGAACGTAAAAAGAAGAGATTTGTCGGTATTGTAGATTTACAGAAGACATTCGCATTTATAAGACCGACGGATATAAGAATGTATACAGATATATTTATCCCCCTTGAAAAGATTGGTGAAGCGAAGAATGGGGAAAAGGTGCTCGTGGAAATTTTGGAATGGCCGGAGAAATCTGATTCACCGAATGGGAAAATTATTGAAGTATTAGGAGAACCTGGAGAACACCATACAGAAATTCATGCCATTTTAGCAGAATATGGATTGCCCTCGGCATTTCCGGCAGAGGTGGAAATTTTTGCCAACACATTGGATACTTCCATTAAACAGGAAGAGATACTAAAAAGAAAAGATTTAAGAGAGCTTCTGACATTCACTATAGATCCAAAAGATGCAAAAGATTTTGATGATGCTTTATCATTTGAGGTTTTACAAAACGGGAATTTTTCTATAGGTATTCATATTGCCGATGTATCTCATTATTTAAAACCAGGTTCTGTATTAGAGGAAGAGGCTTATGAAAGGGCTACCTCGGTATATCTTGTAGACCGGGTTGTACCAATGTTACCTGAAATATTATCCAATAATGCCTGTTCGTTAAGACCACATGAAGATAAATATACGTTCTCGGCAATTTTTGAGATGGATTCGGAGTGCGTTGTTAAAAACCAATGGTTTGGTCGCACAGTTATAAATTCAAATGAGCGATTTTCATATGAAGAAGCCCAATATATATTAGAAACAGGTGAAAGTTCTATTCCTGAATCTGTTTCAATACGAAATATCGCATATACTGTTGATAAAAGCACCGTTGACGCTATCAAAACAATGAATAGTCTGGCTAAAAAAATGCGAACTAAACGTATGGATTCCGGAGCTATTTCCTTTGATAAATTAGAGGTAAAATTCAATCTTAATGATGAAAACGAACCCCAGGGGGTTTATTTTAAAGAAGCAAAAGACTCCAATAAATTAATTGAGGAGTTTATGTTATTAGCTAATCGGAAAGTTGCAGAATTTATAGGTAAACAAAAACCATCCAAAACATTCGTATATAGAATTCATGATCAGCCGGATGAAGAAAAATTATTAGCTTTAAACAACATTATTGCTCGTTTTGGACATAAGCTTAACCTCAAGGATAGAAAAGCTGTAAGCAGCTCTTTAAATAAGCTTCTGGAGGATGTTAGGGGTAAGAAAGAACAGAACCTTGTAGACACTTTGGCTATTCGAAGCATGAGTAAGGCAATTTATACCACAGAAAATATCGGGCACTATGGTTTGGCGTTTGATTATTATACGCATTTTACATCTCCCATAAGGAGGTATCCCGACGTATTGTTACACAGATTATTGCAACACTATTTAGACGGTG
>JAHEBI010000179.1:4591-5847 GCA_024642325.1 Eudoraea sp.
AGGATACCTATGAGGAATTATGTAAACACTCTTCAGACATGGAAGGTTTGGCAGCTAATGCAGAACGGGATTCTATTAAATATATGCAGATTAAATTCATGCAGGATCATAAGGATCAGGAATTTACTGGTGTTATATCCGGAGTGACAGAATGGGGAATTTATGTTGAGATAATAGAAAACAAGTGTGAAGGAATGGTGCGCATACGGGATATAAAAGATGATTATTATACCTTTGATGAAAAGGAATATGCTATAATTGGTGAACGCAGGCATAAAAAGTACCAGCTGGGAGACACTGTCAGGGTAATGGTAAAAAGTACAGATTTAATAAAACGCCATTTAGATTTCACACTTTTAGGTAAACCAGAAGAATAGCTAATATTTGGAATAAAATTTGTTTATTTCATTTAGATAAACACGAATGCCAACATGATGAAACAAGTAATACTTTTTGCTTTCCTCCTCTTTCTTATTCAGAAAGTAAGACCTCAGGATGAAAAAATCAGTATAAAATTGACTGAATTCAAAGAGGTTAAAGCGTATGACGGATTATCCATCAACTTGATAAAATCAAATGAAAATAAGGCTGTAATTACCGGAGCTAATACGAATAAGGTAAATTTTGTAAACACTGATGGGGTTCTTAAAATCCGTATGGGGATAGATAAGATTTTTAGCGGATACAGGACTTTTGTAAATCTTTATTATTCTCAGGAAATAGTGGTGATTGATGTGAATGAAGATGCAAGGATTACCTCTGATGAATTGATAAGCCAGGAAATAATTGAGTTAAAAGCTCAGGAAGGAGGAGAATTAAGAATAAAAGCGAAGGTAGAGCAAATGTTAATCAGATCTGTTTCTGGCGGGATTATTACAGCTGCCGGGGCATCAGATGTTCAGGACGTGGCAATTAATACGGGCGGTTCTTATAAAGGAAAGGACTTTAAGACAAAATTTACAACAGTAAATGTAAATGCGGGATCCAGCGCAGAAATTTTCGCATCAGATTATGTAAAGGCTACCGTAAAGGCCGGAGGAGAAGTTTTAGTTTACGGAGATCCGACAAAAATGGACGAAAAAACTGTTTTTGGAGGCAAAGTAACAAGAATGTAAAGGAATTCTATAATTCATGTTAGAAGATATTCAGGCAGCCATACCATTAGGTTTTTTATTGAGCTTTATGATTGGGCCTGTTTTTTTTGTACTACTCGAAACCAGTGCGACTAAGGGATTTAGGGCAGGCTTGTTTTTTGA
>JAHEBI010000180.1 GCA_024642325.1 Eudoraea sp.
TAGCTTAACACAATTATTGGAATGCTAGCAAAAAATAAACTCAATAAAAATGCTATATTTCTGGAATGAATAAGCACTGTAACATCATTATTGCCAGAGCGGGCGGAATCGCAGAAGCAGCTGGTCTGCTCCTGATGGAATGGAGTGCGGTACCACCTACCATTTTTATCGGAAATCGAACCCTTTCAAAAGCACAAAAGGTGGCCAGATGGATAGAAGAGGGTACAATTAAACCCTGTTCCGTTACGGCATTTCACCTGCCCGAGGAAGGCCTTACAGAAGAAATGAAAGAAATCCTGGGCCAGGGTAATGTACTCCTCGATTGCCTCCCCGGTCGCCTGGCTCCGAAAATAGCCCGGCTGGCTAAAGACTTTCACATGCATTATGCAAACATGACCGAGTATGTTGCAGAAACCACCGAAATAATGGAATTGGCAAAGGATGCCACAACGGGTTTCGTTCTTCAAACCGGTCTCGCTCCCGGCTACATCAATATCCTGGCCAACCACCTTTTCCAAAAGTTTTGCAGCGATTTTGAAGTAGACAATGTGGACAAGCTGGAGTTTAAAGTAGGTGCCCTGACCGACCATGCTGTTTCCCCACATTACTATGGATTTACCTGGAGTCCGGTCGGAGTGGCTACAGAATACATAAAAGATACTTTGGTGCTTCGAGATTTTAAAAAAACAAGACTTCCTGCATTGTCAGAAAGAGCCAGCATCATTATCGGTGGCATTACCTATGAAGAGGATCTGACTTCCGGAGGTGCTGCTGACCTGCCTGATGCATTAGCTGGAAAGGTGAGTTCCCTCGACTACAAGACATTGCGATATCCTGGACATTATGCATGGGTAGAAGAACAACTTGCCGGTTTGAGAAATACCAGTGAAGCTATTGCTGCCTTACAACAAAAAATGGAATCGTTAATTCCACATAATGAAGACGACCGGATCATTTTGTATGCAGCTGTGGAGGGTAAGGATACAGCTGGGACTATGCACAGACGAGAGATTAGCAAACGGATACTCCCGCAAACCATAGGGAGGCATAAACTGCGGGCCATCCAAATAACCACGGCAGTGTGCTTACTGCAGTCAGCACAACTGTTGGATGAATCCAATTGTAGTGGTGTTGTCCTGCAAAGCCAAATAGATCCAAAGTCATTTTTAAACGGGAATTTTATTGTCCCCGTCTTTGGAAAAGTGTAAATGCCTCAATAAAAGCATATTTATTAATTAATCATTTCTACAATCTTATTCATCTCCTCACTCATTTTTCCTTTATTCAATTAATGCAACAAGCTGATTTAGGTTTAGGGCGGACGGTTTCCTGCGGAAATGCACGCAATGAATCATAACAGGACCCCTGGGCAGCCGAAGTCAAAAGTTATTAATCCATGTAAACTTCTGATTTATGATGCCTTTTTTTTCCGAATTCAAAAAATCAAGATAAGCCTTTGCCGCCGGGGATAATTTCTTGGATTTTAGCCAGATCAGGTTCCAGGTTGTTGTAATAGGGAGTCCCCGGACCGGGATTATTTGCAGATCCTTGTTATTCAGCTCATTCTTTATGCCAATAAGTGGCATGATCGAACATCCCAGGCCTGAAAGAACGGCTTGTTTCACCGCTTCATTTGAGGTCAGTTCTATCTTTTTTTGCACTGAAAATTTGTTCTTGGATATAAAAGTTTCCATAGCCTTTCTGGTGGCCGATCCCTGCTCCCGATAAATCAAAGGAATAGTTTCAAACAGTTTTTTTTTGCCCGGGGCGCTTTTAAACTTTAAATCCCTATTGCCTACGTAGAAAAGCTTGTTAGGCATAAGTTCCACGCAATTGACTTTCAGTTTTTTAGGGAAAACCGAAACCAGTGCAAAATCCACCTCGTTCAATTCCAAACTTTTAACCACCCTTGCTTTGTTGGTTACATCCATAATGAGTTCAACCCCGGGATTATTCTTCATAAAATCAGATAAAAAATAGGGCATCACATATTTCGCGGTAGAGACCACCGATATTTTGAGCATTCCAGAAAGTTCCCCTTGAAAAGCCAGGGTTTTGTAATTGATTTCATAAACCTCGTTGAGGATTTTTTCGGCGGCCAGGGCTATTTCCTTTCCAAAATCTGTAATGTACAGTTTTCTGCCTACGACTTCGGTAAGCGGAATAGGGAACTGATCCTGAAAATTTTTAAGTTGTATAGATACTGCGGGCTGGGTCAAGTGGAGCTCTTCCGAAGCCTTGGTAACACTCTGAATTTGAGCTATTTTCAAAAAAATCTGGAGTTGGTGCAATGTATAATGCATAAATAATATTTATATATAACATAACTAATATAAATAAAAATTAATAATTAAAATATATAACCTTTGCCCCCGGATTTGTTGTCCAACTCATAAAAACCTTTAAAAAAAGAAAAATGGAAACTAAAGAATTGGTAAAAATTGAAAAAACAAAACAAAAAATTCAATTGGTAAAAGGGGAGTTCACTCCATCCGAGGCCTCCGACGTGGTTACCTCATTGCTGGATGAAAAAATAAATTTTCATAAAATTCAAAGGCTGCAGCTTTGGGAAGGGAACCATAAGTATGAAACGAATCAATTAGACGGCCGCATTAAGGAACTTCAGGAAGAAAAAAGAGTTGCAAGTGAATTTATCGCCAATTCAAAAAGCCTTGGACGTAACTTAAAAATAAATGGAATCCTCGAAATTACCGTTGCCGACTAAAGGTTTTGCAGTGGATTCTAACCCTAAAATTTATCCCGTCAAAGGAATCATAGCACTTTAAGCATCTTTAAGATCCTTCAAGCGTGATGCGATTAACTGAAATCTAACATTAAAAAAAGAACAAATGCATTTATCAAAATCTACAGTCTTACCAAGTATGGGCATGTTTGTGCTGGTGGTTTTTATCCTATTATCTTATATCCATGAGTCAATTTTCCTGAATCAGATAGTCGTTTGCGGCCTTATCCTGAGTGTTGTTTTTATAGCTAAAATCAGGGATGGCGTACATCAATCAATTCCAAATCAGGAAAACCGGACAAATAGCCGCCTGTCCAAATGACAGAAAACATCGCATTTATTAGAGGGCGTTACAGTCCGGCGGAAGCTGCGGATGTAGTTCTGTCACTAATCAACGAAAAAATCAAATTCCATACAGTGAAAACACTTAATCTGCGCCATGAGGAACCTAACTCCAATCATATCTCAGAGGGGCGGATTAAGGGGTTGAAGGAAGCAAAAAAAATTGTTGAGCAGCTAGTAGTCAATGCACATAAAAATGGCTTCGAACTCGAAATCAACAGCACCATAGAAATTAAACTTCTTGAAAAGGTCTATTCCTAAAATACATAAGTAAAAATCGTCAAAAACCTAATAATGATTCTTGAAAATAATTTGAAAGAAAGCGCTTCACAAAATTTCCGCGAAAAAGGCAATATACCCTTTTCCTTAACGCTTCCGAAAATAATCACTGCCTTTCTATGGCTCCTTTTTACAGGGAACCTGGTTTATATGATGTATTTTTTTCCAAATATGAAGGAATGGTACCAGGGAACTTTTTTTAGAATCAACGGCTTTACCATTTTAATATGGACAACGGTCACATTCTTCGGAGCGCTTGTTGGCAGTTACGCAGGTAATTACCTGAATGGGTTTAGATACCATACCCGATTTATACTGCGATCCCTTGGTTTTACTTTATCCGTTATGTCTTTTGTAATGTCCGATCATGTAATCCTCTTCCTGCTTAGTTGGTTGCTAATGGGGTTTTTTATGTCCCGATTGATCGGAATAGATTCCAGTTGGGGAGATGCCCGTGAAGCTTCCAGATTTACGCAGCGTTATTTTTTTACAGGCAGCTTTTTTTTAAGCTCGGGAGTGCTCTTGCTGGCCTTCGAAAGCGGTAAGTTTACAGTGAGCGGTCTGGTTTCTTCCCTGGCAGATCTGCCGCAGTATATTGTTCTTATTGCTGCCTTGTGTATCATTACAGCGGCTATTGTACAATCGGCAATCTATCCGTTCCATCGCTGGTTGCTTTCTGCAATGACCGCACCAACTCCTGCATCTGCACTCATGCATGCAGGTTTTGTAAATGGTGCGGGAATTTTGTTGGCCTTGTTTTCTACCTTTTTGTTTGCCTCAAATACATTGGACGTGCTATTTATCATCGGCGGGCTGACGGCCATAATAGCGCAGTTCACGAAGCTTCTGCAGGTGAACATAAAGCAAAAACTGGCCTGCTCTACGATTGCCCAAATGGGGTTTATGATTATGCAGTGTGGTTTGGGCTTTTTCAATGCAGCCGTCGTCCACCTGATCCTCCACGGATTTTATAAGGCGTATCTGTTCCTTTCCTCTGGTGATGAAATAGCACATACAACACCGCAAAAACCACCACAGATTAGTATAAAACCGATTCAAGCTGTGGTTGTGCTTTTATTCGGCTTTCTGGGGGCTGTTCTATTCACGCTATTGACAGGAAAGGGAACAGCATTGGACAGCAGTATTTTCCTGACTCTAATTGTGGCGATTACCGTGGGCCAGGCAACGTATAATATTGTCAAGCAGCAAAGCCTTTCAATTTTCCAGAAAATCACTTTGCCCGCGCTGTTGTTCCTGGCCGGCATAGGCATTTACGCTTTGCTGTATAACGGGGTAACGGCATTAATGGCCGATATGCCAATGGTTGCGGTACCCTTGCCTCTTTCAGTGATACAAATCGTATTCGGTGTCGTGTTCCTGATCGGTTTTTTCATTATGAAATTGGGAATTTACCGCAGGATTCCATGGCTCTACGTAAAACTATTGAACCTATCCCAGCCCTATAAAAAATCTATCCTGTTATATAAATAAAAAACCTTATGACCCATCAGCATATTTTAAAAAGTATAGATAAAGCATCCATGGTTATTGGAAAAACCTGGCCTTTATACTCTTTCGTGACCTCGAATCCATTATCCGGCTATGAAAAAATGCCTTTCATAGATGCCGTTAACAGTGCGAGTAAACTATTGAACACAAGAATGTTCCCTGAGGCTTCACTTTATCGCCAGGCCTGGGAGCAAGGCGAAATAGAGGAGGAACTGTTATTAAAATTGCTCAAAGAAAACGGGCTGTCCAAATCCCCGGAATTCTATCTGCAACAAATGGAATCCCGGAAAAGAGGGGAGAAAAAAAACATAGACCACGATTTGGACAGGATTATGGTAAAGTGGCTCTCGGCCTTTATGGACGAAGGCCTCGCCGAATGGGAAATGCCGGGTAAAAAAGAAGGTTTTTACAAAGCGTGGCGCATGTTGGCCAGGTATGACAGCGAAACCGGAGTTAAGGATACCGGTGAAATACCAAAAACCAGCCTGGAGGCGCTGACACATGTTTTAAAGGACTACTCCAAAGAAGAGTACACAAAAATATTTAGCTATCACCTGGCTGCTTTACCGGGATGGACCGGATATATGAACTATCGCAGCGATTCCAATTCACTTTGGCAGCAAACATATCCCATTAGTTTGGAAGATTATTTAGCGGTTCGTTTATGGATAGCCCAACAACTGAAGGGCCACATGCTGCCTGAAAATGACAGGGAGGAGACAGGCCATATGATGGTAAAGCTTCAATATACCTGGTTGAAAGCCTGGGAAAGGAGCTGGCAAAAACAGCTTGTTAAAACCCTGGGAAAAGAATGTACAACTTCAAAGCCTTTCACTAATGAGGAACGCATTCCTGATGCCCAACTGGTTTTCTGCATAGATACCCGATCAGAACTGATACGAAGACATGTGGAGTCCTGGGGTAATTATGAAACCTTCGGATACGCCGG
>JAHEBI010000181.1 GCA_024642325.1 Eudoraea sp.
GCGGAACGTGTCTGCTTTTTTCAAGGCCAACAGACTTCCATGTCTTGCCGGCATCCTCGGTTTTCCAGACACCATAACCGGAAGAAACATTACCGCGCAAAGTTTTTTCTCCGCCTCCAACATATATGACGTTGGGATCACTTTTTGCCACTTCCACTGCGCCTATGCTCCCTCCAAAAAAACCATCAGATATATTTTCCCAACTCCTGCCGCCATCTGTTGTTTTCCAAACTCCACCTCCGGTGGCACCAAAATAGAATAGATTTGGCTCTCCTGGCACCCCTGTAACCGCCGCAGAACGCCCCCCACGAAATGGGC
Organism: Eudoraea sp.; assembly: GCA_024642325.1. GTDB lineage: Bacteria > Bacteroidota > Bacteroidia > Flavobacteriales > Flavobacteriaceae > Eudoraea. The sequence goes on from JAHEBI010000181.1 coordinate 319, forward strand.
CTACCAGTCGATATTCAAGGCTGGAATATAATGCTTCCGGAAATTCGGGTTCGGCATTGGGGTTGTTACGTTTTTTTTGAGCGTGTATTAAGAAAGTGCAAGAGATAGCAACCGTAAACAAGAGGATTGCCTTTGAAGTAATGATCTTCATATTGGTTTTATTTGAATTAGCCGGTCTAAATGTAGGGAAAATGTAGGGAAATGAAAATGTATATTTAGAACAGATTTTTTGTTTATACCAATTAATTAAAAATACTTTTAATACTTAGAAAGCAACCATTTATGAGTGTTTTGAGTACTATGTGTAAATATTCGCTAATTTTATCTTCCGGGCCTTTCCTGATATACCCAAAACTTTTAGGTAAGTAAATAAAAAAATCCCTGAAAACAGTAGATTCTTAAAAGCATTTGAAAAATTAGTTATAGCTTATGATATTAGAGAAAAGAATACCCCTTAGGTATTGGTTAAAAGCGATAAAATGGGATTTGCTAATTGTTACCGTGTTTTCAGTAGTCATCTATTTTTTTAAACAGCTTATTTTTAACATTAATATACCATTAGGTATTGGAACATTTTTAGGGACTTCCATTGCATTGTTATTATCATTCAAACTCGCACAATCCTATGACCGTTGGTGGGAAGCCCGAAAAATATGGGGTTCTATTGTTAATGATTCACGAACTTTAGTGATCCAACTAAAACAGTTTGTCAAGGAATTGGACAATATAGAAATTGAGAAAATAGCTTATCGACAGATTGGCTGGTGTTATGCACTTGGACAGTATTTGCGAAAACTGGACGTCCTATCTAATCTGAAAGATTTTATTTCAGAGGATGAAATGAAAGAAATCGGGCAAAAAAATCATGTCCCATTGACGTTACTTGACAATCATAGGCAAAATTTAAGAACCCTCTATACAAAAAAATCACTCAATGATTTTCAGCAAATACAGTTGGATAATACCATAACGCGACTTACAGCCTCAATGGGCATGGCTGAGCGGATAAAAAATACGGTGTTCCCCCGGACATATAGAAATGTTCTTCATTTTTTTATCTATGTCTTTTTAGTGCTCCTATCCTTAGCGTTAGAAGGTGTTTATGGATTTACAGAGATTCCACTGCTGATACTGATTTCCATTCCCTTTTTTATGCTCGAAAGAATTGCTTTTACTTTTCAGGATCCCTTCGAAAATATTGCCACAGATACGGCTATGACCAGCATTGCACGTGCCATTGAAATTAACATTAAGGAATTACTGGGAGAAGAAGAATTACCTGAACCATTAAAGGATAATGGGTTTTATATTATGTAAATGTTTTCAATGTCAAATATAAAATGTAAATTCTATGACTTTATTTTTATTTAAAAAGCTGGCACCACTAATTGTTCATACCAGTTGCGTTCTCCACAAAAATTACACATTATTTGGGCTCGTTCTTGTTCTTGGTGTTTTATTAAACTGCAAAGGACAGTCCAATTCAGAAGACTCTGAACCAAAAGCTATCCTGTTTCGTACTTCGCTTGACCAATCCCATCTATTATCCAAGGTCAAAATAGAAAAGAGTGATCTTTCCAATTCGATTTCTGTTGGATCGACAATTATCCTGAAACCCTCTGTTACATATCAGGAAATGGATGGTTTTGGTTATACACTAACAGGTGGAAGTGCATTACATCTGCAAAAGATGAACCCCCCAGCCAGAACCAAAATATTAGAAGAACTTTTCGGTAAAAGTACTAACAGCATTGGGGTAAGTTATTTGAGAATAAGTATTGGCGCTTCGGATCTGGATGAATACCCCTGGTCTTATAATGATCTTCCTCCTGGAAAATCTGATCCTGATTTGGAACATTTTTCTCTGGCATACGATACACTTTACCTCATCCCAACTTTAAAGGAAATCCTTAAAATCTCGCCCTCCATAAAAATAATGGGCTCCCCCTGGTCACCACCCCCATGGATGAAAGACAATAGCGATACGCGCGGTGGAAGCCTGCTTAAAGAATACTACCCTGCATATGCTGATTATTTTGTAAAATATATAATGGCCATGGAAGCTGAGGGTATAACCATTGACGCTATAACAGTTCAAAACGAACCATTACATCCCGGCAATAATCCAAGCCTGTTAATGTTGGCAAAGGATCAGGGTGAATTCGTAAAAAATCATTTGGGACCCGCCTTTGAAAAAAACGGGGTTTTAACTAAAATTATCCTTTATGACCACAATGCGGACAGGCCCGACTATCCCATATCTATCCTGGATGACCCAAAAGCTGCACAATATATTGACGGCTCAGCATTTCATTTGTACGGGGGCACAATAGATGCCTTAACCAAAGTGCATGATGCCCATCCAGGGAAGCATCTCTATTTTACAGAACAATGGATTGGAGCTCCCGGAAATTTCGAAGAGAATCTGGAATGGCATATAGAAAATCTTATAATCGGAGCTCCCAGAAATTGGAGCCGTAATGTATTGCAATGGAATCTGGCAGCCGATGAAAATCAACAACCGCATACAGATCGGGGTGGTTGTACCCGTTGTTTGGGAGCAATTACTATTCAAGGTGATAGTATAACCCGAAATCCGGCCTACTATATCATTGCCCATGCTTCCAAATTTGTGCCATCTGGTTCTGTTAGAATAGATTCTAATCAGGAGGGGAATGTGCTAAATGTAGCCTATATCACTCCCGATAAAAAAACGGTAGTTATCCTGCAGAATAAGAACAATGAACCCGTTACCCTAGAACTCATAAAGGAAAAGGAAAAGTTACAACTAACTTTAGGAGGGAAGGATATAGCCACCCTGGTTTGGGAATAACAGAAATTATAGAAGTGCCTTTTTTACTTCTCTATTTAAATATAATCCGGTAACCAGGGTTGATAATACATCTGCTATTGGGAAAGAGATCCAAATCCCCAATTCTCCCATAAAATTTGGTAAAGTCAGGATTAAAGGGATGAAAAAGAAACCCTGTCGGGTTAATGTAAGGAGCAATGCAGGAACCGCTTTTCCTACAGCCTGAAAGTATGCTGCACCTATAAGTTGCAGTGCGATAATTGGTGTTGCGACAAAAACCAGCCTCATGGCTGTAGGAGTATGTTCCAAAACATAGGCATTGGTAGCCAATTCAAGGGCGGGCATATTTGGTTTATTACTTAAAAATAAGGAGGTAATCTCTGCAGGAAAAATCATAAGAAGCACAAAGACCAGTGTAGCTACAAAAGCCGCATAAGTAATAGCTGTTTTAATGGATTCCCTTACCCTGTCATATTTCTGTGCTCCATAATTGTACCCCGCAATCGGAAGGAATCCCTGAGTAACACCAAAAACCGGAAAGAGGGCAAACATCAGCATTCGTCCAATAATGGCATATACAGCAACCATAGGTTCGCCCCCAAGGGCAAACAAAATATTGTTCATTAGCAAATAGGTGATGCTGGTTACGGCCTGTCTGGAAAGAGTCACAAACCCTAAAGCTCCTATTTCACGCAATATATCTATATCCAAACCAAAGTGAGACCAGCTAAGTTTTAATTCAGAATTTTTTGATCTGAAAAAATAAAATATATATGTAAAACACATAAGGTACCCTGCTGTTGTAGCCCAGGCAGCCCCTGCCATTCCCCAATCAAAAATATATATGAATATATAATCCAGAACCAGATTCCCAACAGAAGGGATAATCATGGCAATCATTGCAAACTTGGGTTTACCTTCGGCGCGAATAACTGTATTTCCTGTCATACAAAGTGCCAGAAAAGGTACTCCGTATAAAACTATGGTGTAGTAAATCTTTGCAGGATCAAATATGGCGCCTTTGCCACCGAATGCCGGAATTAAGCTGTCAACAAAGTAAAGACCTAAAACCACCATAGAAATGGTTACCAACAAGGTTAGGGTAATCTGATTTCCAAAAGTTTTTAATGCCTTCTCTTTATTATCACCACCAAGTGCCCGGGAAATAATACTGCTCCCGCCTATACCAATGGCCATTCCCAGTGCGGCAATAAAAAAAGAAACCGGTAATACTACATTAATTGCCGCGATGGCAATGGAGCCTATCCAGTTACCAACAAAAATGGTATCCACCAGGATATTTAATGACATCACGAGAATGCCGATGGAAGCCGGTACAGCCTGCCTTATTAGGAGCCTGCCAATAGGTTCTCCCCCTAGTTGATCTGAGGAGACCTTTGCCATAATTGTGTAATGATTCTGAAATTATGCATATACAAGTTAAATGATCTCATTATTTACAGCTCCGGGCTATTTCTACAGGACATACAGTTGAAGTAAAAATAAGAAAGCAAAACAACAAATAAACCAGTCTAATAAAATTTATAGATAACAACACTGATCTAGGCCGGGAGTTTTTCACTCTTATGCCAGTTGTTTATCCATTGAGCCATAAGAGCCACCCAGGAATCACTCTCATTTAAGCAAGGAATATGAATATAATCTTCGCCTCCCGCTTCCATAAATTGTTTTTTTCCTTCCATTGCAATTTCTTCGAGAGTCTCAAGACAATCACTTACAAATGCAGGAGTAATCACGGCCAGCTTCTTTATGCCTGCTTTTGCCAGGCGTTCAAACTCAAAATCGGTATAAGGTTTTAACCATGGATCCCCTGCAAGACGCGATTGGAAAGAAGTACTCACTTTGTCTTCGGCCAGATTCAACTCTGCTTTAACCAATTCTGTAGTGTCATAGCACTGATGTCGATAACAGGTATTGTGCGCCACTGAGTTTATCTGACAACAACTTCCATCTATTTTGCAATGAAATCTAGTTGGATCGGACTTTCTGATATGCCGTTCCGGGATACCGTGATATGAAAATAATATATGATCGTATTCAAAGTCTTTTAATCCCTTCAAAAGTTGCTCAGAAAATACTTTGACGTAATCCGGATTCTTATAAAACGCCGGTAAGGTCGTAATTCTAATTTCGGGATAATTCGCCTGCTGTTCCTCCATAGTTTTAACCACAACCGTCTCATAGGAGGACATCGCATAATGAGGGTAAAGGGGTACCAACAAAATTTCACTAACTCCTTGTTCCTTTAATTCCCCTAAGGCATTTTTAATACTCATTGAACCGTAACGCATCCCCAGGGCGACAGGCAGGTCTGTTTGCTTCCGAACTTTAGATGTAAAGCGTTCAGAAATTACCACTAAAGGAGATCCTTCTTTCCACCAAATCTTGGCATAAGCCTTTGCCGATTTCTTAGGGCGGGTTTGCAGAATAATCCCACGCACAATGAGGTTCCGCAACCATTTAGGCACATCAATTACCCGCTCATCCATTAAAAATTCATCCAGATAGGGTTTTACTTCTTTTGCTGTGGGAGCGTCAGGAGATCCTAAGTTCACTAATAATACACCCTTCATAATTTCTTTTTAAGCATTTTTTTAACAATGCAAAAATACTACTTGGAATGAAACTCCGTTAAATTTAGGCGAATACTTTTC
>JAHEBI010000182.1 GCA_024642325.1 Eudoraea sp.
AATGACAAAAATTACGGATAAGGATGAGATTAATAATCCAAATATTGTAAAGGTAATTGTGGATAACAGAAATTTTGCACTTTATTTTTCCAGATCGTGTATCCCTTTCCCAAGGGAAACGAATATGGATATAATCTATTGGAAGCACAAAGGCGTTTATGCCTTCAGAAAAAGTGCACTAATGGACTTTAGGAGGTTACCTATGTTATCTCTAGAAGCTGCAGAGAAAATTGAGGCCATACGTTATTTAGAGTATGGAAAGAAAATTAAAATGGTGGAAACCGAGGTGGGAGGAATAGAAATTGATACTCCCGAAGACCTTGAAAGGGCAATAGATGCATGGAATTAGATTTTAGCAATATCAAAGTGGTTGGATTTGATGCCGATGATACACTTTGGGTAAATGAAACATATTTCCGGGAAGCGGAAGAAAAGTTTGCGGATCTTCTTGAAAACTATGAAACTAAGAATAAGGTAGACCAGGAACTGTTTAAAATGGAAATGAACAATCTTGAATTGTATGGCTATGGGATAAAAGGGTTTATGCTTTCTATGATAGAATCTGCTTTGGAATTGTCAAATAATCATATCCCCTCGAAGACAATTACTGAAATATTGACCCTTGGAAAGGAAATGATAGCGAAACCTGTTGAACTTCTTGAGGGTGTGGAGGAAGTGTTGTCCAAACTGGCGCAGAAATATCGGTTGATTGTCCTCACAAAAGGCGATCTTTTAGATCAGGAAAGAAAATTGGAACGGTCCGGCCTTACAAAATATTTTCATCATGTAGAGGTGCTAAGTGACAAGAAAGAAGAAAATTATAAAAATTTACTGGATCATCTGGAGATTAATACAAACGAATTTTTAATGATAGGAAATTCTCTTAAATCTGACATAATACCTATCCTAAATATAGGTGCCATGGCGGTACATGTTCCTTTTCATACTACCTGGGCACATGAACAAGTTGATCCGGAAGAACACAATAATAACCACCTCACATTAAATACTTTATCTGATATTTTAAAATATCTAAATTAATATTATGAAACAAAAAAAAGATTTACAATTAGAGCAATCAAAAAAAAGCACAAAAGGACCTTACAGGAATTTTCCAATGGTGCCACGTGTAGTATTTGGACCTGGTAGCTTTGACCAACTTGGAGAAATAATAATGCCGCATAGAAGCAGTATGAATGCACCTGTCATTTTTCTTGTTGATGACGTGTTTCGTGACTCAGTCTTAATTGAAAGAATTCCCGCTGAAGTTAATGATAGAGTAGTTCTTATTTCTGCAGACAAAGAACCAAAAACAGCCCAGGTGGATGCTTTGGTAAGTCAGATAAAAGAAGATTATACGGAATTACCTTCAGCTGTTGTAGGCATCGGAGGGGGTACTTTGCTGGATTTGGCCAAAGCTGTTGCCATCATGTTGAATAACGAAGGTTCTTCTGCAAATTATCAAGGGTGGGATTTGGTACATAATCCTGCAGTCTATCATGTGGGGATACCTACTATCAGCGGTACGGGTGCCGAGGTATCCAGAACTACAGTTTTGCTCGGTCCGGAAAAAAAACTAGGAATTAATTCCGATTTCACACCTTTTGATCAGGTTGTCCTGGACCCTGATCTTCTTAAGGGTGTACCCAAAGAACAATGGTTTTATACCGGGATGGATTGTTATATACATTGCATAGAATCGCTAAATGGGACCTACCTTAATGCCTTTAGTCAAAGTTATGGTGAAAAAGCGCTGGAATTATGTGAAGAAGTATTTTTAGGTGATATTTCAGATTCTGATTCCAGAGATAAATTAATGATGGCTTCATGGCACGGCGGTATGAGTATCGCTTATTCCCAGGTAGGGGTTGCTCATGCAATGAGTTATGGACTATCTTATTTGCTGGGAACCAGGCATGGTATTGGAAATTGCCTTGTTTTTCAGCATCTGGGGGAATTTTACCCGGAAGGTGTAGTTATGTTTAATAAAATGATGAAAAAACATGGTATCAAGCTACCGCAAGGAATATGTAAAAATTTAACTGATGACCAGTTCAATACTATGATAAAAGTATCAATAGGGATGGTGCCGCTTTGGGAAAATGCTTTGGGTAAAGACTGGGCAAAATATATAACCCCCGAAAAACTGAGATCTATCTACGAGAAAATATAAGTGCCAAAAGGCATCCGATTTGTAAAGAATTTCCAATTATAATTATTTGGTTAAATAAGAATAGAGGTACTGGCCTTTATACCAATTCAAAGCCCACACAATTTTTTATGCATAAGCTGGCGAAATTTATTTATTTTAAAATATTAAAATGGCAATTGGTGGGGACTTTTCCGGATTTGGATAAATGTGTGGTAATTGTGGCCCCCCATACCAGCTGGGTTGATTTTTTTCTGGGCTTATTGGTTCGAAGAATTTTTAATGAAGAGATAAATTATATTGGAAAGGATAGTCTGTACAGGCCGCCGTTTGGGTGGTATTTCAGATGGATGGGAGGTACTCCCATAGACCGCAGCAAAAGCCAAAACAAGGTTGCCGCAACTGTGAAAATTTTTAACGAACGGAAACGATTTCGGCTTGCACTGGCCCCGGAAGGGACACGAAAAAAAGTATCTGAATGGAAAACCGGCTTCTATTATATTGCCAAATCGGCGAAAGTTCCAATAGTGATGGTGGCTTTTGATTTTGGTAAAAAGCAGGTTAAGGTATCAGAGCCGCAAACCACCACGGAAAATATGGAAGCTGACCTTAAAAAATATAAGGAATTCTATAAGGATGTGGTTGGTAAAATCCCCGAATACAGTTAAACCTTTACAAATACAAAACTTATACTTGCCGATTCAAAAGTTCCATCGTTGTCAAAATCGTATTCTCCGGATTCAAATCCTCCATTAATGGAAAATGTGTTTGCACTAAGTGTAGCACCATAGGTATCCCAGTCTCCGGGATAATCGGCCCATTCGATGGCAAAATAATATTTTCCTTCCCATTCTTCCCAGAACATTTCACCACTTGTTGTATATGAAGGCCTGTCTGAGGGATCAATGGTTAAGGTAAACCTGCCGCTGCTTTGGACAGTAAGGGATACAGATCCTCCTTCATCAACCACATCTATAGACGTCATATTCCCGTCATTAAAAGAGGCCGAAGTTGCCTCCCAATTACCCGCCAATTCGCTTATTTCAAAAGAGCCCCCTGTTTTGACTAAAACATCTGTTTCGTCGTCGCCAGAACAGGAAATAAACAGAAATGTGAAAAATGTCCCGAATACTAATATTTTTAGAGCTGTTTTCATGACTTTTAAAATTTGGATTAAAAACATTTTCGCCAAAAGCGAAACCTAAAATTCCTTTGCTACTCTAATGGTAAAATTACTTACAGGACAAATGGTCTGCAATGATTCAAATCATTCCAATAAATAATTCGTGAAAAACAAAAAGAGTTTTTTAAGAAAGTAAAGACACTTGCTTAAAAAGGGAATAAAAAAGATCAGATAGGGATTAATGGCAATATTAAATACTATGAGGAAATAAATAGGATGCTTTAAATTAAAACTTATTCCTGCATGGTATGATATACATTTTGTACATCGTCATCCTCTTCAATTTTCTCCAGTAGTTTTTCCACATCTTCTGCTTCTTCCGCAGTAAGTTCCTTGGTAATTTGAGGAATTCGTTCAAATCCAGAGGACAGAATTTCAATATTTCTGGATTCCAATTCCTTTTGGATGGCTCCAAAACTTTCGAAAGGGGCGTAGATTAAAATACCATCCTCATCCAGGAATACCTCCTCAGCACCATAGTCAATCATGTCTAATTCCAATTCTTCAGGGTCTATCCCCTCCGCATTTATCCGGAAATTACAGCTATGATCAAACATAAACTCAACAGAACCTGAGGTTCCCAGGCTGCCATTACATTTATTGAAATAGCTGCGGATGTTCGCTACCGTCCTGGTATTATTATCTGTTGCGGTTTCTATTAAAATGGCAATACCATGGGGAGCATACCCTTCAAACAAAACCTCCTTGAAATCGCCCAGAGACTTGTCTGAGGCCCTTTTAATGGCTCGTTCAATATTGTCCTTGGGCATGTTTACTGACTTCGCATTCTGGATGACAGCTCTTAGCCTTGAATTTGCATCCGGATCAGGGCCGCCCTCCTTTACAGCCATGACAATATCCTTCCCGATGCGCGTAAAAGCTTTGGACATAGCCGACCATCGCTTCATTTTTCGTGCCTTCCTAAATTCAAATGCTCTTCCCATAAATTAGTACATGCTATTAATTGAAGGCAAATTTAACAAATTTAAATGGCGGGACAAGTGGTGATTGAGAAGAGAAAAACAATTAGTTATTTACAATGATCTCAATACTTTGAGCAAGTTTAAAATCTTTGGTTGTGATACCACCGGCATCGTGGGTGTTCAAACGGATAGTAAGCGTACTATAAACATTTGACCAGTCCGGATGGTGGTTTTGCACCTCACATTCAAAGGCTATCCGCGTCATCACCGAAAATGCATCCTTAAAGTTTTTAAACTTAAAGGTTTTGCAGATAGCAGTATTTTTATATTCCCAGCCAGGTAATTCTTTTAACCTGGAGGTAATCTCTTTTTCACTGAGTTTTTCCATGGGTTTCTATTTGTCTTAAAGGTAGAAAAATATGACTAAGGGGCCTGTTAAGAATCAGTTATCCCGGAAATTAGCCAATAACATGATGCTCAACAATTTCCTGGCAGCTAATTTGCAGGTTTTTTGGCAGTTTATTGTCCTTGGGCAATACTGCTAAATAACGCTCTTCATTTGTAGTGAATACCCTCTTAAAAATGGGATTAAAGCTTCCAATTCTTTCCAGGATATCTTTAATGAAGTCTTCATGATGCACCAGATCGTAGCTGCCTAAGTGATAGATGCCACTCTTGTTTCGATTAATTAGATAATGGATTTGCTGCGTAAGTTTGTTATCATTGGTAACGTTTATAATCAGATTTGGAAAGACCTCAATGGGGTCATTATTCCAAATAAATTTCTTCATTTCTTTAACCCGAGGAGAGGAATTGCCAAATACCATGGGGATTCTTAAAATACCCATTTTAGATTTTGGCAACCGTAAAAGCATATACTCTATTCTGATTTTTAATCTCCCATAGACACTTTCAGATAAGGTTTTATCATGTTCATACGATGGAAATTTACTATAAGCGTCAAATACATTGGCAGAGGACAAAAAATATAGTTTACAATCGTTTTTAACAAGGTATTCAACCATATGCTGATGTGCTTGAATCTGTGCGCTAAAACTACCTCTCAAGGAAGAAATGATTATTTGCGGGCGTATTTTCTCAAGAAGTTGATAGATATCATCTTCCTGCATATCATATCTTATAAATTGTTGATTGCCTTCAAAAGCTCTTCCGGATGAATAATAGGTGGCGTAAGTGTCAAAATAATTGCAAAGTTCCTTGTAAATTGCATAGCCGATAAAGCCGCTCCCTCCTAATATCAGTATTTTCTTTCCTCCGTCTTTCACCCTATTTTCCTTCTCTTATCTGAAAGTTGTTATACTTTGTAAAAAGGTAGTTTAACCACTTTGGCCCGCACCGTATTCTTACGAATTTGTATTTGAATCTCGTTACCGGGATCTGAAAGTTCATATGGAACATAACCTAATCCAATGCCTTTATTCAAAGAAGGTGACATAGTTCCTGAAGTTACTATGCCAATTTTATGGCCTTTCTGATCCACTATATCATAACCCTGCCTT
>JAHEBI010000183.1 GCA_024642325.1 Eudoraea sp.
ATCCCGGGCACGTCTATTTCAACTGAAAGGGTTTTTTCCAGAGCGAGTATTTTGACACGATACCGTTTAATGCCCTGAATTTCCTTTGCGATGAAACTATCAATATACGCCACAATAACATTAAAGGCGATGAGGTTTTTTCCTCTTGTAATATCCTCTTCTGCATAGATTTTCAGAAGTTCATGTTCAACTATATTTTTGATTTTCGACCTTTGTTTCATTAATTTTTCTTCTGTCAGAAAAGAACCAATGAATGGTTCATACAGAATTTCCATGGCCTTGTGTAAAATGGTCCCAAAAGTGTTTGAAGCAATAGTTTCTTCTACTTCCAGGGTTTCTTCTAATTTTAAAATCTTTTGTTTGTAAAAATTAATTGGATTTTTGATATAATTGGTGAGAGAAGAAGGAGAGAGGCCCTTTTTTAAAACAGCTTCAATTTTATTCATTATATCATTATCCTTATGGATAGAAACAGGAGTTTTAATTATAGGGTTGATCTGAGGAACTGCTATGTTAGCAACTATATTATTCAGGTGAATTTCATCAGTTAGTAATTGTGAAATAAACCTGCTTTTTTCTCCACCCTCTATAACATCTGGTTCAGTGTTATATATAAGATAGATGTTTTTGGCCCGTTGCAGCAATCTGTAAAAATGGTAAGTGTAGACTGCATCTTTCTCTTTATAAGCAGGTAAACCAAATTCTCTTTTTATATCGAAAGGAATAAAAGAATTGTTGGTCTTACCCGAAGGAAGGATACCTTCATTTACCGAAGTAATAATCACAGTTTCAAAATCTAGGTTTCTGCTCTCCAACATCCCCATGATTTGCAGCCCTTCAAGAGGTTCACCCCTAAAATTCATTTTTTCAATAGATATCAATTCCTTAAAGATGCTTTTTAAAGCCTTTAAGTCTTTTAGAAACGGATATTTGGCCGAAAGCATTTTTAATTCATTAAACAAGGTATAAAAGCGATATAAATATTCGAGTTCCAAATGGTTTTCCTGTAATTGAAATTTTACTTTTAGAAGCTCGATAATTGAAATGATATTTTTGAAAAAATGAGAAGGATCTTCATTTTTATCTGAAAATAATAGCTTTAGTCCATCAGAAGTTTCAGGGAAGATGGATTCTAATTTAGATGGAGATATATAAATCCAGTTGCGTTTTATTATTTCTGTTTTTATGATTGCAGCAGTATTTAGTTCTTCTGAGGATAGGATCTTCTGAACGTATGGATGTGCCAAAAACGACATTAGGCTTGTATAAAACCAGCCGCGTGAATCCAATTGTATATAGAGATCAAAAAATTGAACAAACATACCAGTCAGAGGGGTTTTATCTAAAGGATACCCCATGGTAATATTTACTTTATCTATTTCTGGAGGAAGCGAATTTAATATAGGGTTAAGCAGCGTTTCATCTCCCAGGACAACAGCTGTATTTTTAATTTGTTTTGGATCCGTTGCATTGAGCTGTAAAATTAAATTTCCGACAAATTTAGCCTGAGATACATTTTTTGGCACCCCGTTAATTTGGATGTTTTTTTTGGTGCTATAATAGTTGCTTAACCCTTTTAACGGATGGTTTTTAAAATAGCTCCACTGCTTTTGGTGCTGACGAATAAAAAATCCTGCATCATGAATAGTATCTTCCAGAAAACAGGTGTCAATATCCCAGAAGATATCCGCTTTACCTTCTTTTAAAAATTCTTTAATAATATAAACCTCTGCCTGGTTCAAGGCGTTAAAACCAACAAAGATGTGTTTTTTGTTACCAGAGGACTTAATGTAATCAGCAAGTTTCGCACATGCTTCCCTATAAACCAATCCCTGATGACCCAGGTTATTTTCCAACAGGTTTTTATTAAAAGAGGCATGCAATCGTTCAAGATTATTCCAAAAACTGAGATAATCTTCTATTAACCGGGTTTTATGAGGTTTGAGATTCCATTGGTTGATTTCCTGAATAACAGATAAGTAGGAAAAAAGCTTGTCGGGAGAAACCAAATACCTGTCTATTTCATTAAAATCCTGCAATAGAATCTGACCCCATTTGGAGAAGGAATTAAAATCTTCCTTTTTTTCATTTCCGGTATTTAAATAAGCATTATAAAGTTCAAATAATTGTTTTGTATTGGTGGCGTAGGAAAGCCCGGAAATCATTTCAATAAAGGATTCAATGCTGTAGGTTTCCGGCGCAAAAATTGTTTCTCCAACGATTTTAGAGATACCGTTTTTAAGAAAAGTTCCTGCGCGTTTACCAGGAAGTATAAAAACAAGATGGTCAAAAGACTCATTCTCTTCCCATAGTTCTTCCAGTATTTGATTTAAAAACCTTTGCATTTCTAAAAATAAAAAAAGCCCCGCAGTTGCGGAGCTTTTTTCTATTATATTAGGTGTTATACCCTATTATTTATTCTCTTATCAAATTAATTTCAACTCTACGATTCGTTTTCCTTCCGGAAGCGGTACCGTTGTCTGCCAATGGTCTTGATTCACCATAACCGGCAGCTTCTAATCTGCTTGAAGCCACACCGTTTTCAATTAGGTAATTCATTACGGAATAAGCTCTTTCTTCAGAAAGTTTTTGGTTTAGTGTATCGCTACCAACACTATCTGTGTGTCCGTCTATACTAAATCTAGCATAAGAGTATTCTTCAAGTATAGCTACTACGTTTTTCAATACTTCTTCTGAACGCTCTTTGATAGTTGCTCTTCCTGTGTCAAACAAGATTGTCTTAGCATAGTCGTTTAATGCCTTACGTACAGCTTGAGGAAGTTCCGGGCAACCTTTGTTAGCCACAACACCAGCTAAGTCAGGACAAAGATCATCTTGATCTAATACACCGTCACCATCTCTGTCTGGCCATGGGCATCCATTATTAGCGGCAGGACCAGCTTCGTTTGGACAAGCATCATCTTTGTCTGCAATGCCATCGCCGTCAGCGTCAGGACAACCAGCTAAAGCAGCTAAACCAGCTTCGTTAGGACAAGCGTCATCTATATCAACAATACCATCGCCATCAGAATCAGGACAGCCATTGTATTCTTTAGGACCAGCTACATCAGGACATCTGTCTTTACTATCTTCGATACCATCACCATCAGAATCTGGACAACCATTGAATATTGCTAAACCTGGAACTTCAGGACAAGCATCATCCTTGTCATAAATTCCGTCTTTATCGGTATCTGTTCCTCCGAATTTAACAGAAAGGCCCAACATATGCTGGAAGTGAGAACTTAAATAATCCTCAAAAGCATGCTTATACTGTGTTTGAATTGTCAAACCAATATTCTCATTGAACCAAATATTAGCTCCAATACCACCATTTATAGTACCGGCTCCAATATCTCTAACCCAGGTATATCCACCACCAACTTCAACAAAAGGATCGATAGTAGTGTTTTTTATAAAATTGTATTTGATTGTACCGTCAAGTCCGTAGTATGACCAGTCGTCAACTGAAGTATCACCGAACTTTTTAATACGGTTTAAAGAACCTCTAGCACCAACGGAAAGACCATCTCCAATAAATTTACTAACTCCAACGTAAGAGATGGATGGCAGGATGTTCCAATGATCATTGGCATTGAAGAATTCATTTCCGAATGAACTTACATCTCCTGTTGGATAAAAGTCAACGGCATTTACTCCAAAACCAATTTGCCAAGGATTATTTTCATCTTGCGCTTGTATGTTGTTAAGCCCTAATACTAGTAGGCCAACAACCAATAATCTGCTAAGCTGTTTCATGTTCAAAATTTTAAGTTTAAGTGTTTATTTAGCTGCAAATGTAAGTTGTTAAAAATTATTAACAAAATCAATTTCCTATTTTTTTAAGGCTTTTTTAAGGATAAAACTTCTATTTATATAATTTTCAACTCTTTGCCCACTTTTATAAATGCATTGATGGCTTTGTCTAAATGCTCAATTTCGTGAGCTGCAGACAATTGCACTCGAATTCTGGCTTTATCCTTTGGGACAACAGGATAATAGAAGCCCACTACATAGATTCCGTTTTCCAGCAACATATTTGCCATTTTTTGTGACAATTTGGCATCGTACAGCATAACCGGAACTATTGCCGATTCCCCATCAATAATATCAAACCCCGCTTTTTGCATTCCTTTTTTAAAATATTTGGTATTTTTTTCCAGTTTATCTCTCAAAGCGGTATCTGTTTCAAGCATCTCAAAGACTTTGATAGAAGCGCCAACTATAGCGGGCGCAAGGGAATTTGAGAATAAATAGGGCCTTGATCGTTGCCTTAACATATCAATAATCTCTTTTTTGCCGGTAGTATAGCCGCCCATCGCCCCTCCCAAGGCTTTGCCCAATGTTCCTGTTATAATATCGATCCTGTTCATCACACCTTTTTCTTCAAGGGTGCCTCTGCCGGTTTCTCCTATAAATCCGGCGGCATGGCATTCATCTATCATTACCAGGGCATCATATTTATCTGCCAGATCACATATTTTATCTAAAGGAGCCAATAATCCATCCATTGAAAATACGCCGTCGGTAACAATTAGTTTAAAACGGGCATTATCTTTATTGGCCTGAATTAATTTTGTTTCCAGATCTTCCATATCACTGTTTGCGTACCTATAACGTTTGGCTTTGCATAACCGCACGCCATCAATAATGGAAGCATGGTTCAGGGCATCTGATATAATGGCATCTTCTTCTGATAACAAGGGCTCAAAAACACCACCATTGGCATCAAAAGCCGCAGCATATAATATAGTGTCCTCTGTCCCGTAAAATTTCGCAATTTTATATTCCAATTCTTTGTGAATATCCTGGGTGCCACAAATAAAACGCACTGAAGACATTCCAAAGCCATGAGTATCAAGGGCATCTTTGGCAGCCTTTATTACTTCGGGATGAGCTGACAAACCTAAATAATTGTTTGCACAAAAATTAATTACCTCTTGTCCGCCGGAGACTTTAATCACGGCGCCCTGAGGGGAAGTAATAATACGTTCTTCCTTGTATAGCCCTGATTCTTTTATGACTTTTAGTTCTTCCCTTAAATGTTCTTTAATTTTTCCGTACATAACTAGTTAATGAATTCTGGAGTAATCTGTTTATCAATATAGACTATTATTTTATTTTCAACGGAATACCCCATAGATTTCAGGGCATCGGCATAGGTATATAGTTGTTCGTAATATTTTTGAGCCTTTTTCCCTGTTTTGTAATCAATTACTGTAACACTGCTGTTTTTAAAAACCATCCGATCTGGTCGTAAAATTAGGCCATTTTCCGTAATAATTTCGCATTCATTCTTCACGATGAATTCAGCGGTAAAGAAATTTTTTAACTCGGGGTGCCATATAATTTGCTGCACTGTTTTTTTTATTTGGTCCCCTTCCTCAATATTAACATCTCCTTTTCTGATCATATGCAAAATTGCATGGTCAACATCAATCTCGGTTTTTATAAGTCCCATTGTGTAGTGGATGACATTGCCTTTTTTTATGGCACCTTCTCTTTTGCTATCCCAAAGACTGCCAGACTGAGTAATGATATTGAAGTTGGCATTATTTTTTTGGGTACATATATAGCGGATATGTGTTTGTGCTTTTGGGACTGACTGTTCTTGCCTCTTTGGTTCATTTGATCCAAAATTATATAGGGTTCTGTGTTCATCCCAGATTCCTTTGCTTTTAAAAAGTGGATAAACAAACCGGAGTAATTATCCAATCTAAATTCTTTCCTAGCATTTAGAAGCAATTCC
>JAHEBI010000184.1 GCA_024642325.1 Eudoraea sp.
TTATCCTTGTCGACCCAAAAAAGGTAGAACTTACCCTGTACAATAAAATTGAAAGGCACTACTTAGCTAAACTACCCGATTCTGAAGAGGCCATAATAACAGACAATACCAAGGTAATCCATACCTTGAATTCTTTGTGTACTGAAATGGAAAACCGTTATGAGCTGCTCAAATTAGCGATGGTTAGAAATATTAAAGAATACAATGTAAAGTTCAAGGCCAGAAAACTCAATCCAAACGACGGCCATAAATTTTTGCCTTATATTGTATTGGTTATTGATGAATTTGCAGATTTAATCATGTCTGCAGGGAAAGAAGTTGAAACACCCATAGCAAGGCTAGCGCAGCTGGCAAGGGCTATAGGCATTCATTTGGTAATTGCCACACAACGGCCATCCGTAAATGTTATTACCGGGTTAATTAAGGCCAATTTTCCGGCCAGGCTGGCATTTCGGGTTACTTCAAAAATAGATTCAAGGACTATTTTGGATACTCAGGGAGCAGATCAGTTAATTGGCAGGGGTGATATGCTTTTCACTCAGGGAAATAATGTTATCAGGCTTCAATGTGCATTTGTGGACACCCCCGAAGTAGCAAAGATTACAGAATTTATAGGTTCCCAACGCGCATATCCGGAAGCGCACCTGTTACCCGAATTTGTTGGAGATGATTCTGGCACAGGTATTGATTATGATATTTCGGACCGCGATGCGATGTTCAGGGAGGCCGCAGAAGTAATAGTAAACGCACAGCAGGGTTCTGCTTCGCTCATACAGCGCAAGTTAAAATTGGGCTACAACCGGGCGGGGAGAATAATAGACCAGTTGGAAGCAGCGGGAATTGTAGGGCCCTTTGAAGGAAGCAAGGCCAGACAGGTACTGGTTTCCGATATTTACGCATTGGATCAGTTATTAAGCAACGAAATAAATTGAAAATGAAATATTATATTACTATCATGGCATTAGTGTTCTCTGCCACATTTGTCGAGGCACAATCTTCAGATAAGGCGAAAGCTCTTCTGGATGAAGTCTATAACAAAGTAAAGGGTTATGATAATATTGAGGTGACTTTTAAATTTTCATTACACAATTCGGAGGCCGATATTGACCAGGAAACCCGTGGCGATGTAATTCTGGAAGGAGAGAAATACCTTTTTAATTATTTAGGGTCCCAACAATTATACGACGGCGCGAAAGTGTATACCATAGTTCCTGAAAATGAAGAAGTGACGATCGAAGCTAAATCTGAAGATGAAAACACCATCACACCTTCTAAAATGCTGACTTTTTATAAAAAGGGGCATACTTATGAATGGGATATATTACAAAATGTACAGGGGCGTAAAATTCAGTTTGTGAAACTTATTCCTATCGACACAAATTCTGAGATTACATCTATATTGCTGGGCATTGATGTGGAAACCAAACATATATACAAGCTAATAGAAACCGGTAAGAACGGTACGATCACTACAATTACTGTTAATTCTTTTAAAACTGACCAGCAATTATCAAAAACCTTATTTACTTTTGATGAAAATAAATACAAGGAAGAAGGGTACTACATCATAAGAAACTAGACCATTGCGCATTTTAGATAAGTACATTTTAAAGCGATTTCTTTATAATTTTTTTAGTTCGTTCCTGATATTGATGTTTATCTTCATATTCCAGACGATCTGGCTATTTATTGACGATTTGGCAGGTAAAGGACTGGATATCATCATCATTGGTAAATTTCTTTTTTATTTATTGCCCAACCTTACTGAAAAAGTACTCCCGCTTACCGTACTGCTGTCTTCCATTTTAACTTTCGGGGCTTTTGCAGAGAATTATGAATTTGCCGCTATGAAGGCATCCGGGATTTCACTTCAAAGGGCGATGTTGCCTCTTATCATTTTAGTCACAATTCTTGGCGGAGTAGCCTTTTATTTTGCGAATAGCGTAATTCCTGCTTCAGAACAAAAAATCTATAACCTAAGGCGAAATATTGCAAAAGTGAAACCGGCGGCAGTTATCGTGGAAGGCGTTTTTAGCGATGTTGAGGGATTTAATATAAAGGTTGATCAAAAGTATGGAGATAATGATAGATATTTAAAAGATGTGGTCATTCATAAAAAGACAAATCTTGAGAAAAATAACACGGTTATCAAAGCCAAAACCGGGGAATTAAAAAGCAGCCAGGTATCTGATATTATTCAGTTGGTTCTTAGTGACGGGAATTATTATGAAGAAATTATCCCGAAAAGTGGGTCTGGTAAGGATAAATCACCATTTGCAAGGTCCGATTTTGAGACTTATACCATAAATATCGAAATTCCTGAGAACGATCAGGATTTGGAAGAAGAACGTAATGTAAGAACCGATAAAATGAAAAATGTATCCAGGCTCAATAAGGATATCGATTCATTAAAGGAAAACAACCTAAAAGTAGTCGCTGCATTTTCCAAAAACATTACCGGTAGAATGGGTGCATTCCTGCCTGTAATGAAACCAGACACCGTACCTAACAAAAGGCCTCTTAAACCTGTTCTCCCGGATACCGCTATATTAAACACAAAAAAGAAGATAAAACCAATTCAGGAAGCAGATACATTGCCTGTAAACAATGTGATGGATCTTTATAAGGAATATCAGCAGGTGCAGATTATAAGAACAGCGAAGAATTCGGTGTCTAATATTTTAAATTCAGTGCTGGGAAAAAAAGAAGAACTGGGACGGCGTTATAAAATATACAATATGCATATATTGTCTTTACATAAAAAATTCGCCTTAGCCCTTTCCTGTATTATACTCTTTTTTGTAGGCGCCCCTCTGGGAGCTATTATCCGTAAAGGAGGGCTTGGCCTCCCTATGGTTATAGCCATTCTGCTTTTTCTAACTTATTATTTTATAGGAGTTTTTGCTGGTAACTACGCGAAAGAGGGAAATATTCATCCCATATTTGGGGCATGGCTTTCTACGCTAATAATGTTACCTTTGGGCGTTTATTTAACCAAAAGAGCCACGGCTGACAGGGGCCTTATGGATTTTGGTTATCTTATTGAAAAAATTAAAGATTTATTTCGGAAGAAAAATAAAGCTACTGCATCATGATTGCAACTATGGAAGAAAAAATTCAATTAAATACCATTGAAGAAGCCATTTCAGATATTCGAAATGGAAAAGTCATTATAGTCGTTGATGATGAAAACCGGGAAAACGAAGGCGATTTTATTGCTGCGGCTGAAACGGTTACCCCCGAAATGATCAACTTTATGGCTCAGTACGGGCGCGGACTTATTTGCGCACCACTTACAGAAGAACGCTGTGAGGAGCTTGAATTGGCGATGATGGTCGAGAATAATACAGTTTTACATCATACGCAATTCACGGTATCTGTGGATTTAATTGGGCATGGCTGTACTACAGGGATTTCCGTACAGGACAGGGCAAAGACCATAAAAGCCCTGGTAAATAATACCACTAAACCATATGATTTGGGGAGACCGGGACATATCTTTCCTTTGCGTGCTAAGAATGGGGGGGTTCTGAGAAGAACCGGCCATACTGAAGCTGCTGTAGATTTTGCGCGATTAGCGGGTTTTGCACGAGCCGGTATCCTTGTTGAGATTTTAAATGAAGATGGCACGATGGCACGATTACCACATCTGGTAGAAGTAGCCCGCAAGTTCGACCTTAAACTTGTCTCCATTGAAGATCTGGTAGCCTATAGAATGCGCCACGATAGCTTAATTGTTAAAAAAGAGGAATTTGAGGTAGAAACACGTTTCGGGCATTTTACTTTACATGCCTATCAGCAAACTACCAATGAACAGGTTCATCTGGCATTAACCAAAGGACACTGGGATCTGGACGACCCGGTACTTACCAGAATAAACTCTACTTTGGTAAATAATGATATTTTGGGTACACTTACACATAATGCTGATCAAAAGTTAGATGATATGTTTAAGGTACTAAATGAAGAAGGAAAGGGCGCAATCGTATTTATTAACCAACAAAGCCAGTCGTTTGATCTGCTTAAGCGCCTCAAAGGGTTACAGGAGAATCAAAAAAATGGAATAATGAAGGCTCCTAAAATAGAAATGGATGCTCGTGATTTTGGTATTGGCGCTCAAATCCTGCATGATTTGAATATTACGAAAATGCGGCTTATGACCAATAGCGATCAGACAAAAAGGGTTGGTATTGTGGGTTATGGCCTCGAGATTGTGGGTTATAGCCCTTATTAAAAAGGGATTACAATTGCTTTTTAATTGTTGCCGCCATCAACTCAGCCCTTTTGGACATTTCTTCTTCCCCCCATCCAAGCTTTATCAAACAGGATATAGTTCTGCCCATCCAGTGATCAGATTGTTTAAAATGTGCCTCGGGGTAATCCGGAAGACCTTCCGCGAGCTCTCTGGCCACAGGACCTAAGGATTTCAGGTTTCTAAGATGATCCCATTTTTTATAATAATGCCAGTTGTTAGCATACCAGTAAAAACAGGCATCCACGCCCTCAGCGCCTAGTGCAGCATGTGTGGCTTTGGTAATAGCTTCTGAGGGAAGGAAAAAACTGAGAAATGAATAGTTCTCCACACCACCCTCAGGAACTTTCCTGAAACTGACTCCTTCAATGGGTTCCAAGGCATGCCTTAAAATAGAATAATTTCTCTTTTGAATGGCCAGAAATTCATCAAGGCGATCTATTTGCGCAAGTCCAACTGCAGCGTGCAATTCAGAAATACGGTAATTATAGCCCAGGAAAGGGTGGCTTTCTGCTCCCCTGTCGTTTCCTAAATGGTCGTGACCATGATCTGAATAATGATCGGCATTTTTATAATAGGTTTCATTATTGGTAATCAGTGCTCCACCTTCACCACAGGTAATTGTTTTTACATAATCAAATGAAAAGCAACCTAAATCCCCGAAGCTGCCCAAAGGTTTCCCATCATAACTCCCTCCGATAGCCTGGCAGGCATCTTCAATCATGATCAGCTTATTCCTGTCACATATGGCCTGTAGGGCATTTAAATCAGCCATAGAACCGCACATATGAACCGGCATTATTACGCGGGTCCTGGATGTAATCGCTTTCTCAACAGCCGAGGGGTCCAATGTAAGAGTGTCATCAATATCTACCATAACAGGTATTGCTCCCAAAGCCAGAATTGCTTCAAAACTGGCTACAAAAGTAAAACTGGGGATGATCACTTCATCTCCGGCACCAATTCCTGCACTGGCCAGGGCTACCGTTAATGCCGCAGTACCACTACTCACTAGCTGAGCATGTTTTGATTGCATGCGTACAGCTAATTTCTTTTCCAGCTCAATGGCCTTCCAGTGGCCATTACGCATACCATCAAACCCGTATCGCATGAGTACCCCGGAATCCAGGACATCCTTTACTTGATTTCTTTCTTTATCTCCAAATAGTTCAAAACCCGGCATAGCGCTGATTTATTTAATATAATATTGATTTATTTCTGTGTTCATATTTAATTCCAGGTCTAAGATATATAAATAATACTATTTTCCATATCACGTCTGACTTTCTTAAATCCTGAAAACATATCGTCCTCCGCGCGGTATCCTATGGGAAGTACCAGAACGGAGCTCAAACCTTTTGTGCCCAATTTTAATAATTTATCATAGCTTTCGGGCAGAAAACCTTCCATAGGGCAGGCATCAATTTGCTCTACCGCACATATCGTAAGTAAATTACCCATAGCCAGATACGCCTGA
>JAHEBI010000185.1 GCA_024642325.1 Eudoraea sp.
ACGCCTGCTTCGTGTACTATTGTTTGTTCCAGAACTCCTGGAAGGACTTCTGCTTGCTGTTTTATTAGCAGTACTAACATTCTTTATAGTAGCACTTCCTGAACTTCTTTTTGCTGGCTTAGATACCACAGTTCGTTTTGCTACCGTCTTTGTATTCACCATCTTGCTGGTGTTTACAGATCTTTCCGTTCTGCTATTGCCATTATTGCTGCGTTGAACAGTTTTACTTCTAGGGCTTGCGGCTACTTCCTTTTTTGTTGCCGGTCTCTCTGTTACAGATCTCATGGATCTGTTGGAGCTATTTCGACCAGTATTGGAAGTCGTGCTTTTTGTGTTGTTAACAGTTGTTATATTAGATCTGTTTACGGGATTACTTTTCATAGTTCTATTTGTATTGCCCTTATCATTTCTTTGTGTAACAGCCGTAGTCGTTCTTCCCGAATTTCCGGTCCTGTAAGTATCGGTTCTACGAGAATTATTTTCTCTGGCAACCACACGTTTATCATTCCTGTATATTTTACTATGACTATTAACGCTATTATGATGGTCATAATGATGACCTACCTGAGCATAAGCTCTTCTATGATTGTAATGATAAGGACTGTAATATGTGTAGCGCACAGGGCTGTAATATCTTCTGTATGGGTTATTGTACACCAGGCAGTAACCGGCTGATGGTCGTACAAAATAACTGTAATAAGGGCTGTAGGAATAATATTGGTTATATATGTTAACATAACCTGTGTAATGGCTATAAAATCCACTGTTATTATAATACACATGCATTCCACCAACTTGCCTGACCCTTCCATTTCTGTACCAGACGTTCACACCACCTATCTGATTAACACGTCCGTAATAATCATAATATATAGGCACATTTTGAACCTGAATTACTGCGCCATAATCATCATATTGCACATAAGGATTGTAATCATAACCTGAATTGAATGTAAAGTTGGTGCTTCCGAAATTCACATTAGCCCCTACATTGATCCGATTGTCAATATAGAAATCCAATTCGCCATCCGGGTAAACGGAAAACGTAATGCCATTTTCAACAAAGATGAAGGAATTGTTGTAGGTATAAGCATTGCGTGTTGCAACCTTATCTTCTAAAGTGGCCGCCATGGTACTCGCAGTACCAAAAATAAGAGCCGTAAAAAGGAGTACTAAATTTCTCATGATATAAGGTTTTTAATTTCCGAATGCAACTATTTACATTCATCAAATTATAACCAAACAACGTGCCAAAAATATCAATAATGATATAATTAATTGAATATCAAATAAATAAAGGCTTGACTAACTAACAAACTGAACACAAAAAAAAATCGTTAGAGAAGGAATGAGAACGATTAAAACAGGTTTACCTTAACTTTTCACGCAAGTATCTGGCTGTATGGGAAATGTTGTTCAATGCAATTTCTTCCGGGGTGCCGAAAGCAATAAGCTCACCGCCTTTGTCTCCGCCTTCGGGCCCAAGATCTATAACGTGATCTGCACATTTTATAAATTCAATGTTGTGTTCTATAACCACAATAGAATGCCCCCTGGCCAGCAAAGCATCAAAAGATTTCAAAAGCTTTTTAATATCATGAAAGTGCAGTCCGGTTGTGGGTTCATCAAAAATAAATAGAGCCTTTTCTTTGGTAGTCCCTTTTACAAGGAATGATGCAAGTTTAATCCTTTGTGCTTCCCCACCGGAAAGGGTAGATGAAGATTGGCCTAAGGTAACATAGCCCAGGCCTACTTCCTGAAGGGGGCGTAATTTACCAACTATCTTAGTTTGTGAATGCGCTTCAAAGAATGCAATGGCATTATCTATGGTCATGTTCAGAATATCATCAATATTGGCGTTTTCAAATTTCACTTCCAACACTTCTTTCCTGAAACGTTTTCCGCCGCATGTATCACATTCTAAATGCACATCTGCCATAAACTGCATTTCCACGGTAATTTCACCTTCTCCTTTACATTTTTCACACCTGCCTCCATCAACATTAAAAGAGAAGTGCTTGGCCTGATACCCCCTTAGTTTACTTAATTTTTGGGAAGCAAACAATGCTCTGATATCGTCGTATGCTTTTATATAGGTCACCGGATTTGAACGAGAAGACCTTCCAATGGGGTTTTGATCTACGAACTCGACGTTTTTTACAGATTCAAACTTGCCGGACAGCCCGGTATATTGCCCTGGTTTTTCTCCATAGCCACCTACTTCTTTTAGCAATATGGGGTAAAGCAGTTTTTTTACCAATGTACTTTTCCCACTTCCCGAAACACCGGTTATTACAGTAAGCATATTTAAGGGGAAAGTGACATCAATATTCTTTAAGTTGTTTTCCCTGGCTCCTTTTATTTCTATAAAATAATTAGAGGTTCTCCGTTTTAAAGGGATTTTTATTTCCTGGGTGCCATTCAGATAACTTGCTGTTAAAGAAGATGATTTCAAAATGGCAGCCATTGGCCCCTGGGCAACTACTTCGCCCCCATGCGTACCGGCTTCGGGTCCTATATCTATAACTTCATCTGCTGCTAGCATAATATCCTCATCATGCTCAACTACAATTACAGTATTACCTAAATCTCTTAAGGACTTTAAAACTATGATCAAATTCTCCGTATCTCTGGGATGCAGCCCAATACTGGGTTCATCCAGAATATACATAGACCCCACCAAACTGCTCCCCAGAGATGTTGCCAGGTTTATTCGCTGACTTTCTCCACCTGAAAGCGTATTGGATTTTCTGTTGATCGTCAGGTATCGCAATCCCACCTTGTCCAAAAAACTCAGCCTGGTTTTAATCTCGGTTAATAATCTTTTTGCGATTTGCAGATCATGTTCACTTAATGTCAGCTGGTCAAAAAAAGTGATTAAGTTTTCAATTGACAATTCCACAAGGTCTGATATGGATTTATCATCAATCTTAATATAGTTGGTTTCCTTTCTAAGGCGCTTGCCTTTACAAGTATTGCATTTGGTTTTTCCTCTATACCTGGAGAGCATGACCCTGTTTTGAATCTTATAGCTCTTTTCTTCCAATTGCCTGAAGAATTTATCAATTCCTATAAAATACTCATTGCCATGCCAGACCAATTGTTTCTGCTCTTCACTAAGTTGATACCATGGTTTATGGATAGGGAAATTAAACTTGTAGGCAGAATTTACCAATTGATCCCTGTACCAGCCCATACTCTCACCGCGCCAGGGAAATATGGCATTCTCAAATACAGACAAACCGGAATTAGGTATTACAAGATCTTCATCAATGCCAATTACATCGCCATATCCTTCACATACAGGACAGGCGCCATATGGATTATTGAAGCTAAACAGATGTACATTAGGCTCCATAAAGACCATCCCGTCCATTTCAAATTTATTACTAAATTGGGTTACTTTACCATTGGAGGTTTCTTCAATAAAACAGTAACCTTTACCTTCAAAAAAAGCTGAATCCACTGCGTTCGCCAACCTATTAAGAAAATCCTCGTCGTTCTTTTTTACAATACGATCTACAACCAATTCAAAATTGTAACCAATATCCTTTAACGAATCGTCAATACGATGGACTGTTCCCTTATGTTTTATTCTTGCATATCCCTGCTTGGAAAGCAACTGTAAAGATTTTATTGGATCTCTGTCTTCGGGGATGACAATAGGAGCCAGTAATAAAAGCTTTGTACCTTCTTCGAAGGATTTTACATGATTAACCACATCGGTTATTGTATGCTTTTTAACTTCAGTACCTGAAACGGGCGAATATGTCCTGCCAATTCTTGCATAAAGAAGTTTTAAATAGTCATATATTTCTGTTGTTGTACCTACAGTTGACCTTGGATTTGTCGAATTTACCTTTTGTTCAATGGCTATTGCCGGAGCTATTCCTTTAATATAATCTACTTTAGGCTTATCTAGTTTACCCAGGAATTGCCTGGCATAGGAAGAAAGGCTCTCCACGTAGCGACGCTGACCCTCGGCATAAAGCGTATCAAAAGCCAGGCTGGATTTACCAGAACCCGATAGTCCCGTAATTACAACGAGCTTATTTCTGGGGATTACTACATCAATATTTTTAAGATTATGCAGCCTGGCCCCTTTGATTATTATATTTTTCTTTGGATTAACTTCAGCAATTTCCAACATGACTTCCATTAGGGTGGCAAAGATACAATATGTTGGATTCAAACACCAATAGGTCACTTTTAACATCTAATATGCGCAATATCACAACATAGTTTTTTTGTGCAGCTATATTTTTTCTATATTTGGCACTTAATAAATAAATTTCTTTGCCTATACGCGAAAATTACTTTTTTGAGCATTAACCTGAATAACTAAAGTCCTTTCCTAAAAGAAAGGCCCCTAAGTTTAACCAAAAAAGTAACAAGTATGCAGCTACAGGCCACAGATCCAGTATTAGTTCAGAATTATATCAATGGGGACGAAAAAGCCCTTGAAATTCTAATAAACAAACACAATCAACGACTTACCAGTTTTATCTATTCCAAGGTCCTGGACAGGGAAATTACAGAAGATATCTTTCAGGATACTTTTATAAAGGTAATAAAGACTTTAAAAAGAGGTGCTTATAATGAAGAGGGAAAGTTCTTGCCATGGGTAATGCGAATAGCTCATAATCTGATCATTGACCATTTTAGAAAGAATAAGCGAATGCCTAAATTTCAAGGAAGTGAAGATTTTAACATATTTTCAGTTTTAGGGGACGACAAACTGGATGCCGAAAGACAATTAATTAAAGAACAGATAGAAGAGGATCTTACTCTCCTTATAGAAGAACTCCCCGAAGATCAAAAAGAAGTACTGGTTATGCGTATATATAGGGATATGAGTTTTAAAGAAATAGCTGAAAATACAGATGTAAGTATTAATACGGCTTTAGGGCGGATGCGCTATGCTTTAATAAACCTGAGAAAGATCATAGAAAAGAACAATATTGTTTTAACGAATTAATAGGTTCTATAACGACAAATCCTATGTGATCCATAATAGTTGCGTTATTTAGACATAACAATATTATATATGGAACAAATTTACCCTCGACAACAGAATCAATGTAAGCTTGTAAAAGCAAAGCCAGAAAGTATACAGTTATTGCTACAGTATTCTAAGACATTAAATATTGTAAACCATAAAGGGCTTACTTTTGAAAACAATCTGAATTGATTTACCCCTTTTTATTAAAATACATAGGAATCCCTTTGATTAGACGTCAAGGGGATTCTTTGTTTCCGGCAACTATTAAAACCGGTAGCTGTAGTATTCCAATTAATCTGCCCGTATTGCCAGGTATCCGGAAACGGCCTAGGTAACTTATTTATTATGGAATTATTGTGCCTGTAATTGCCAAATCGTCCATTGACATCAAAAATCGGGGGTTTGACAACATAGTTTTTCACATAGCATGCTATTTCAATACTTTTAAATTGTAATTATGAAATCATAGCTACTAAATATTAAACTAGTAACCAAAGGAATATTAAAAACAAGCCCCTTTATCTTAACCAAAAAATACTATCAATTATGGAATTTGAAATTAATGACTCAGAATTAGTAAGAGACTACATCAGTGGTGACGAAAAAGCACTTGAAGTTCTTATAAACAGGCATAACCAACGTATAAGTAGTTTTATTTATTCTAAAGTAATGGATAGAGATATTACTGAGGACATTTTTCAGGATACCTTTATTAAG
>JAHEBI010000186.1 GCA_024642325.1 Eudoraea sp.
CCATCTTCCTGGATCTGCTACCGGGGGTTACGGCCAATTTTGATCATAAGCAGTCTTCCAGGACAGCCTGGGGGTTTACTTATAGTTCAAGGGTTGCCATCTATAAGATCATTCCGAAATCAGCGATTGTAGGCGAGATTTTTGGCACTGCGGGGAAGGCTTCCTCACCGACTGCTTATCGTGCCGGTGTGAGGTGGGAAAGTCCAAAATGGATTTTGGCAGGAACATTTTCCAATGCCTTTGATGGCTCCTACGGCGCGGGATTTGAAATTGGAGTTATGTTTTTTACGGAGCCACTTTTTGGAAAAAACCGAAAAAAGGCAAAATCTTCTGAACCGATCAATTGAAATATTCAAAAAGTATAAGTTATTTCATCATCTAACATTTATAACTCCTATGATAAGCATAGTGTTCGATTTCTATGGTGGATAAAAAAAAGAGGTCGAACTTCAGGTCTTTGTAAATATTACTAAACTTTAACTATCTTAAACCTCCTATTAAATAATTACAGTTTTGAGAAAAATTATTTTATTCGTAGCACTATTCCTTTTTGCAATAGTATGTAAAGCTCAAAATGACGCGGTACCCACAGTTCCAACCGGGATAAATTGGCTTCCTGAAGGAGAAAATGTGAGGGCAGGTGCAATTTTAGTTCCTGAGAATCACGATGAACCCGAGGGAAGACAAATTCAGATTTCCTATATAGTCATAAAAGCTAAAGACTCCATTTCCGCTGAATATCCAATGATTTTCTTTTCCGGTGGACCGGGGGGGAATTCTTTGAATCAGGGCATGATCGGTTTCTTATTAGAACATCTCATGAGAAAGAACCGGGATATTATTCTTTTTGACCAACGTGGTATTGGGTATTCATCGGGCTTGCCCGACATGTCTTTTGCGGCCTTTGATATCATGGCCAAAGATGCTGATGAGAAAGAAGAACTGGCCTTAACCACAAGCATGATTTTGGAATATAAAAAGAAATGTGAGGAACTGAATATTAGCCCCGAATATTATAATTCCATCCAGAATGCGAAGGATGTAGGACTGCTTTTTAAACATTTGGGCTATGAAAAATACAATTTATTCGGTGGCTCATACGGTACTCGTATTGCTAGGATTGTGCAGGACATGTTCCCGGAATATATTCATAGTTCAGTTCTTGATTCGCCATCTACACTTAATAGTGATTTTCTTCTAAGTCGACTGGATAGTTATTCCCTGGCCCTGGACAGAATTTTTGAGTATTGTGAAAATGATGCTGATTGTAAAAGTCAATATCCCAGACTAAAAGAGGATTATTTTAAAGCGATATCCATCTTGGGGCAAAAGCCACTGGCAGTGGTCATGAAGGACTCTATAAATGTAACCATTAATGCTCAGGATGGGATTTATTTATTGAGAAGGTTACTGTATCAGAGCAATTCAAGGCAAAAGGCTCCTGAACTTATCAAAGCCTTCATAGAAGGCGGCGGGCAGGTCATTAATGAGGTCCTGGAATTTGAATACGAATTAACCGGGGGATTAAACCTTACGATGCTTTTGTCCGTTGAAAAATATGAAAATTTTAATACTGACAATACTGAGGAGGTGATCTTGGAGAACTATAAAAAATATCCCTTAATCCCGGTTAAACTTGGCTTTTTTGATGCTTTTTACATTGCAGGGATGAATTGGCATAGCAATGACCTGCCGATGAAGGAAAGGAAATTTATGGATTCCGAAGTGCCAACACTCATATTCGTAAATCGGTTTGACCCTGTTACCCCTCCAAAAAATGGTGTTCTCTTTCTGGAAAACCTGGCTAACGGAACGTTGCTAATTCTCGATGAAGGAGGTCATGGTGGCGGCAATCAGGAATGCAAAGATCTGGTTATGATCAATTTCATGAATAACCCAAATGCCAAACTAGATGTCTCTTGTTTGAATTTATATACCGAGTAATAACCATTTTTTTGGAACTTGAACACCTCTCCTTTCCTAAAATCACGTCCAATTATTTTTCTGTTTTTACAGAGGTTTTGGCATATTAAAAACCTGATTATCCGAAAAAATGCCAAAGCAAGTTTCAAAAATCATTACATATTTTGTTTAAGTCTCAATATTTATCTCCCCAGGAATTTTTTATCCTGAATTAGTCCCATGCTCAGGAATTTTTCTACCCTACTGGATTTAAATGGCATAAAATCCTGGCAAACAGCCACATTATTATATAAAAACCTAAATTTAATACTGGTTTTTTGCCTGAATTATGAAGGATTACTATCTTAACATCGAAACACAGAACTATAACTAAATAAAACATGAAAAAGTTAAACACTTTACTATCCATTGTGCTGGCGCTAGTCTTTATGTCAGCCTTTGCACAGAAAAACCAGAAGCCCAATATTCTAGTCATCTGGGGAGATGATATAGGCACTGAGAACATCAGCTATTACAACCGCGGCATGATGGGTTATCAGACCCCAAATATTGACCGTATAGGAAACGAGGGCGTCTTCTTTACGGATTACTACGGCCAGCAAAGTTGCACCGCAGGCCGCGCTGCCTTCCTTAACGGATCCGTCCCTGTCCGCACGGGCATGACTAAGGTTGGCATCCCCGGTGCCAAGGAGGGCTGGCAGCAAACAGATGTTACGATTGCCACAGCTATGAAAAGCCTTGGCTACGTCACCGGACAGTTCGGAAAGAACCACCAGGGTGACCGTGATGAGCACCTGCCTACCGTGAACGGTTTCGACGAATTCCTGGGGAATCTCTATCACCTAAATGCCGAGGAAGAACCTGAAAACGAAGATTACCCGGGGGATATGATATTAGCTGATGGCAGCACTTTCATAGAGTCTTTCGGTCCTCGTGGTGTGCTTCACTGCTTTGCAGACGGTAAAGGCGGCCAAACCATCAAAGACACCGGACCGCTAACCAAAAAACGGATGGAAACTATTGATGAGGAAACCATTGCTGCTGCCAAAGATTTCATTACCCGACAGGTTAAAGCTGGCAAACCTTTTTTCTGCTGGTGGAATGGCACACGTATGCACTTCCGAACCCATGTAAAGGAAGAGAACCGCCACAAAGGCAATGATGAATATACCGACGGCATGATCGAACACGACATGCAGGTTGGCGAACTCCTGAAACTTCTGGATGATCTCGGCATCGCCGACAATACAATCGTACAGTATTCCACGGACAATGGGCCACATTACAACACCTGGCCAGATGCCGGCACCACACCCTTCCGTAGTGAGAAAAACTCAAACTGGGAAGGTGCTTATCGCGTTCCCTGTTTCGTAAGATGGCCCGGCCATTTCCCTGCCGGAACGGTACGAAACGGCATCGTTTCACATGAGGACTGGCTTCCAACATTCGCTGCTGCCGGTGGCAACCCGAACATTGTAGAGCAGTTGAAAGCGGGGGTTGAGTTAAATGGACGTAGATACAAGAACTATCTCGATGGAGCCAACCAACTAGACTATATCAGTGGCAAAACCAAAGAGTCACCTCGAAAAAAGTTTATATATGTGAATGATGACGGTCAGATTGTTGCCATGCGATATATGCCCTGGAAAGCCGTCTTCCTTGAAAACCGTGGCCAGGCCTTCGAAGTTTGGCGCGAACCCTTCACAGAACTTCGTGTACCGCTGTTATTCAATCTTCGCCGGGATCCATTTGAGAAAGCCCAGCACAATTCAAACACCTATAATGATTGGTTCCTTGACCGGGTTTTCGTCCTCGGACCAATGCAAAAAGTAGCAGCACAGTTTCTCATGACCATGAAGGAGTATCCGCCAAGCCAGACTCCGGGGTCCTTCAATCTGGAAAAGGTCCAGAAACAAATTGAAAACTCCATGGGAGGCAAATAGACTTTCATTTACAATACGGGCCGTATCTGCACCATTTGCATACGGCCCTTATTTAGCAAAGGACGTACTCAAGAAATATAAAGTAAGTTAAAGGAAAACTTCCTCCTGGTGTTAAATAAAAAATTAGTAAACCTACTGTATTTGAAGAAATACCGAAGTACTGATCAAAATTGAATGATATTTTCTACCTTTTAACATTGATAAAAAATCCTGGCGTAACGTAAGGATTTTTTTGTTTTGGGACTATATTGCAATAAAATTGTTGGCGATTTGATTTCTTTAGATACCCATACTCCCCTACCAGTGCTTCAGGATTTTCTGGAATCCAATAAGTGGCTGAATCCAGATGAAAAAATTAGTTCAGTTTCAAAACCCGGAGAAGGCAACATGAATGTTGTGCTTCGTGTAAAAACGAATCAGCGTTCTTTTATATTAAAGCAATCACGACCATATGTACAGAAATACCAGCAGATAGAAGCTCCCCTCAACAGGATAGAGGTGGAATATAAGTTTTATAAAGCCATTCAAGGGGCTGCCATTGCGGATCATATCCCGGAAATCTTAGCCTTTGATCAGGAGAACTACCTAATTCAAATGGAAGATCTGGGACAGTGTGAGGACATGACTTTTTGTTACAGGGATCGCCGGATTTCCCAGCCTGTACTGGAAAAACTTATAGGCCTCTTAGAAATTATTCACAGCGCCGGTGATGTAGAAAATTTTCCTGAAAACAGGATCCTGAGGGAATTGAATCATCAGCATATTTTTGTACTGCCCTTTCTGGAGGACAACGGATTTGAATTGAATGAAATCCAGGAAGGTTTGCAGGAATTATCGCTCCCTTATAAAAAAGATGAAGCCATAAAAACAGTTGTCAATAAACTTGGCAATATGTACCTTTCCAAAGGAAATGTTTTAATCCATGGCGACTATTACCCCGGTAGCTGGATGCAATTGGAGAATGAGGTATATATTATAGATCCGGAATTTAGTTTTATTGGATTTAGAGAATTCGACCTGGGAGTGATGACAGCACACCTTATTTTAGCCGGTATGGACACTTCTTCTATGGCCACTGTTATAAAGCTCTATAAAGGAGAAACAGACAATGCGCTTATTTCCAGGGTAGCAGGTATCGAAATTATGAGGCGTTTAATTGGTCTTGCACAGTTGCCATTGCAAAGGACTATCAAGGAAAAAGACTATCTTTTACAACTTGCCAGAAAAATGATATTAGTATGAAATTCAACTTTTTTATTGTTCCTGTATTGGTGATCCTGACAAGTGTATCCTGCAAGGATCAGAAGGCAGAAATTGATATTCCTGAGCCAAAGAAATCAGCCTACGCCCAGGATTCTCTTATTTTAAACAAGGAAGAACTATATGACAAGGTGCTGGGAGCATTGGTTGGTTCTGCAATAGGTGATGCCATGGGTGCTTCCACAGAGATGTGGCGCCGATCTGACATTCAGCAAAAATATGGCTATATCACAGGGCTTACCCCCGCAGAACGTATACAATCACCTGAAGGAACCTGGGAGCACAACCTGAATGCCGGTGCTACTACTGATGATACCAGATGGAAATACTTTATGGTTTCCTATTTTGACACCTATTCTCCCAATTTGAATGCCAAAAATTTTGCCAAATTTATTACGGATTACTATGAATCCATAGCTTCCAGGCTGGGAGATAAGGAAATTTTAGCTTCTCCTGATGCCCTGGATACCAGGTTAGAAAAGGTAGACTGGATTAAGGAGTGGGCCCGGGTGGCACTTGCCTACCAGAAGGGCACAGAGGAGTATCTGGAAGCTCAAAACAGGT
>JAHEBI010000187.1 GCA_024642325.1 Eudoraea sp.
AGCGTTTTAACCAATTGCTGTACTTCTTCCAGGGAGTTGGGCTCATAAAGATTTTTGGCCTTATAGGTGTAATTGCCCGCCCAGTTTTTTCTTTCGGGTTGCACGGTTTCCACATTATTTGGCCTATCCGATTTACAAGATATATAAGGCGTTAACATGCCACTGGTTACGACAAGGGACGTCTTTTTAATAAAATCATTGCGTTTCATTAAAATAGGTTTTGATTGGAAGAACTGGAACTGATCCGCTTAATCCGGTGTACTTCCGCTTTTTAAAAATAAGGAAATTATCCCAATTACAGAGGGCTTGAGAAACTGTATTTCATTTAAGCCGGAGAAAGGAATGTTGCATCAAATCAGGCCTTGCAGTTGTAATTTGAATAAACTTTACCGGGCGCCTGATATTACACTTTGTCCCCCTTAAACCATAACCGTCACCAGCCGAAATGATTCCGGCCGGGTGACGGTATAAATGTTCTTTGATGTTTAGAAATGATAGTCTGTTCTAATTTTTAAGAACCGTATGCAGTAGTTCTTCCTTTGCCAACTTTTTAGTACAGAAAAACCAGTCTCCGCATTGCAGTTCACCATCTTTTTTATCCATGCGCTCTTCAGCTACGCCACAGGAGCCGGCCGGAGAAATAATAACATCATCTCCCGGATTCCAGTCTGCCGGAGTGGCCACCTTAAATGCATCGGAAGTTTGCATGGCGATTAACGCTCTGTATATTTCATCAAAATTTCTACCCAGACTCAAAGGATAATAAATGATGGCCCTTATCATCCCTTTGGGATCGATAAAGAAAACGGCCCTAACGGCTTGTGTTTTGCTTTCTCCCGGTTGAATCATACCATACTTTTTAGCCACCTCCATGGTTATATCTTCTATCAATGGAAATTTGACTTCAACATTTTTCATGCCTTTGAATTCTATCTTATCCTTTATAGTCCGCAACCAGGCTATATGACTGTAAAGTCCATCAATAGACAACCCAACCAATTTACAGTTTGCATTGCCAAATTTATTTTCTAGGGTTGCGAATCTCATAAACTCCGAAGTACATACCGGGGTAAAATCGGCAGGGTGACTGAATAAAATAACCCATTTTCCTTTATAATCCGCAGGAAAATTAATATTACCCTGTGTGGTTACTGCTTTGAATGCAGGAGCTTTATCTCCTATCCTTGGCATGGCTGTAATTTGTTCCTGAACTTGTACTGTTTCCATTTCGTATATTTTTAGTGTTAAACAAATATTCTATTTAATTTAGATTGCATACAAAATTACGCTCTGCTCTTCCACATTGGAATGACCTGAGTCAGGTCTTAAAATAAAAACCCTTAGTTAAACCCTATATATTCATACCGGACATTTCCTAAACCGCCCAGGGGTAGGTTTCTGGTAGTTGGGATTTATCTACAAAAACCTGGATGGGGTGTAAGGCTTCCGATTTCTCTATATAGACGAAGGCGTCATATCTTTGAGGTAGTACTGAAGGCACATAATTGCCAATATGTTCATATTTAGGATGATAGACCACCCCAATGGCCCTATGTGGAATAGGGGCTTTGAATGCGCTTTCATACTTCAATTCATCCATAAAAAGTATTTGATCACCTTTTCCCGTTTGGTGTAAAAGATTTTCCCATGAACTTTTAATGGCCTTGGGCACATGCATTTTCCGCATGGGTTTACCCCATTCTGCTGCTGCAATGACGGAGCCTTCATAAGAACCGAAACCCACAATCCTGGGGTTATATGCCGCAAGCTGTTCACGCACCAATTGGCCCACATTTACTGATCCTTCAAGCACCATATCTGTGGCCCTTGCATCACCCACATGGGTATTGTGTTCCCATACGATGGCCTTGGCATCAGATCCATGGAAATCCAACAGTCTTTTTAAAGTATCCATCATGTGTTGATCCCTTACATTCCATGAGCTTTCATTCAAAGAGATCATGGAACGGTAATATTTTTCTGCATTTTTGGCGATATGGGCATTTTGTTCCATGTTCAGGGAAGCTTCCACATCGCTGTTAAAATAATATTGTGCATGCTCTTTTATATCCCTCAGAAGCCCTAATACTTGACTTTCACATGTCTCCGGAAGCAATCGCCTTAAAGATCTTGCATAGGCCATACCCATTTCATCGCTATAGGGTTCAAAACATCCTATAGCCCTTTTAGCTGATGGTAATAAAGAGGGATCATTTTTTTTTAAATAGTCTATAATGACTTCCATGGATTCCCATAAGCTGTAAACGTCAAGTCCATAAATACCTGCTCTATCATTGGCCGGCAGATCCCGATTATATTTGTGCATCCATTCTATTAAAGCTTCTGTTTCCCAGTTTGCCCACATCCAGGTGGGCCACCTGTTGAACTCTTTCAAAAGGGCTAAGGAATTTCCGCTTCCTTCACTGTAGTGTTTCACATAACGGTTCAGACGATAAAAATCAGGCCAATCGCCTTCTACCGCAATAAAATTGAATCCATGTTCTTCAATAAGGCGCTTACTAATGGCTGTTCTCCAGGCATAATACTCGTGGGTTCCATGTGACGCTTCCCCCAATAGTACTAAACGGGAATTGGAGAGTTCATCTATGAGCGGATTCAAGTCCATTGGGTTCTCCAGAGGCTTGCCGGCTTTTCTTAGGATCGCTATTCGTTTATCAGTTAGGTCCATTTCAATTTTTATTTTAGTGTTATGAAGATTCCGTATGGGTGCACTCTTCCAGCAATCTTTCCAGATGCCCTTTGGCAACAGAGATACCTTTACTGTATTTTTCAAAGAGTTTCCATGGGTTTTCTACTTCCCTTAATCGCTTGTAAACATTATGAATATTATACGTTCGGGAACTAAGGGTACTACTTTTGAGTTCATCCCAATGGAGCGGTGTAGCCACAGGGGCCCCCTCTATAGCTCTTACTGAAAATGGGCAAACGCCGGTATGGCCATATGAATTACGCATATAATCCAAAAACAACCTGCCTTTGCGCTGGTTTTTTGGCATGGCCATTGTATATTTTTCGGGATGGTTATAGCAGACATAGGTTGCCACTTTTTTGGCAAAATCGTGGACCTCGTTGAAATTTTCAGTACAATTTAAGGGAATAACCACATGCAACCCTTTAGAACCCGTGGTCATAGGGAAAGTTGTCATTCCCAGTCTATTTTCCATAATTTCCCGAATCGTCCTGGCTCCTTCCACCACCACATCAAAATTGTCGTTAGGTGGATCCAGATCAAAAATAAGCCTGTCGGGAAATTCCAACTTATCCACCCTGCTCAGGGTGGTATGAAAAGTAATCGCACCCTGATTCACAAGATATAACAAGGTTTCAGTTGTATTACAGAGTACATGGTTCACCCAACCATTTTTCTTTTTTACCCTGGCAGTTTTTATCCATGCGGGAAAATATTCGGATGCGTTCTTTTGAAAGAAACCTTCTTCTGTTATTCCGGCCGGAAATCGTTGTATCGTAAGGGGCCGGTCTTTAAGAAAAGGAATCATATAGTCTGCAATCTTTTCATAATAATCGATGAGATTGCCCTTGGTTATTGCCGTTTCCGGAAATAGCACCTTACCCCTATGCGTTATTTCTACCTCCATTGCTTCTGATTGACATGAATATTAGACTTTCTTACTATCAACCCCATATCGAATCCAAAGTTATTCCCATCTCTACTTCTACAAAATGATGTGCATCAGTTGTGAAAAATATCAGCAATGATCAAAATCATTTCATCGGTCGCGATAAGATTGCATTTTTACATAATATAAAAAGGTTTGTCATGGAAGATATAGTCGCTTATTACGAAAACAAGAAAACATTCCATCTAGTGGTAGCCAGGGCCTATCCTGATCTGGCACGATTCAGAAGAGAAGACAACAAAGCTGAGTTTAATTCACTGCTTCTAAAAGTCATTCCTGAGGTGAAAAGGTACATCATCAGGAAATTAAATACCGCAATGCAAAAAGGTCTTATTCCCAGGGGAAAATACAAACCTGAGGATTTTACGGATCAGCTTTTTATTGAGGTATATGACCACTTTGATGAAATAAAGAGCAAAAAAGACTTTCATCCGTGGTTGTTCAAAAAAGCCGATACGCTTTTGGACGATATTATGGCGGATGAGGAGTTCGATACGCTTTTTTTAGACAATATTGATTCCTATGCCCGGGTAGAGTGGGATTCTATGGCCGAAAAATACAGTACCGATGGCGACGGTGACCTGGTTATGATGGAAGAACTGGATGATATTTCGTACAGGAAGCATGACTATATTCTAAAAAACATTTTTATAGAGGACAACAATAAGGATCTGATGGCAAAACTCGACCAGGATCTTGGAAAGGAGAACATTCGGAAGCATACTGAGATGGTACTGCATCATTTACCAACGGAGATGCGTATGATTTTTGAACTTTTTGCCGAACACCAATTTGATATTGGCGAAATTGCCAAAATACGGAACCGAACTGTTCAGGAAATCGAGGAACTCCTGGAAGCTGCACAAAGGAGTATTAAGATCAGTTTATACAATAGATTTATAAATGAATAAAAAATATCAAATGAAAACTACGACTTCTAATCCCAAAATAGAATTTTTATTAGGCGCAGGTTTGGATGTGTTACATCAGGAAAGCCAGGAATGGCTGGATACCATAGCCTTATGGAAAGACGAAACCCGGTTTTTTGCCACTTTACTTCAAAAAAGGGAAACCAAAAGGGAAAAAACATCAGAATTAGGAAAGATGCTCAAAAATCTGGATAAAATACACGCAGATCTTTTTGACTATCTGGCAGATGATATCCTGCGGCACGAAAGACTTTTGGCCCGACTTCAACAAGCAGAAAAAGGATTGGCGGACATAGATTATCGGGATCAACACAGCAAACTAAGGCACAAAATGGTTTTTTTTGAGAGTGATTTCCGTGACTTCAAGAAATTGGTTTTTAGTTACGCGAAGAATCTTTAAAAATATAATACTTTCATTTAGATTCCTGAAATTCAAAGTTGAGGAGTGAAATTTTTACTTAACAACATGCCGCTTTTTAAGGAAGGTTCTTAAAAAACAAGAGCCATAAAGACTGTTTGCATATATTTTTATAAGACCCGGCTTAGCTCCATGCCAATCAATAAAAAGCCCCGATTTTGATTCACCGGGGCTATTTCTACTTTGAAATGCGACTCTCAAGACTTAAGCATATTCTGTATAATACTGAACTTTGAGTTCATTTTTAACATCAAACACTCCAGGAGCTAAATAGGCAGCTGTTTCAGCATCTTCCTTCTCCTTGATGGAATGAACTTTCCCCTTCAGGGTGACCTTATTACCTTCTGTTATAACAGTAATATTATTTGCATCAATCTCCGCAGAGCGTTCAAATGCTTTTTTAATCCTGTCTTTTACTTCAAAAGGTTTCACATCCTGCGTAATTTTAATATTGGTTACTACGCTCCTAACCCCCATTATATTTTCCACGGCCTTTCTGGCTGCATTTTTTTGATAGGACCATTTGACCTCTCCGGACAGATAAACCCATCCGTCTTCAACCTTAACAGTTAGTTCATCTTCCGGAACGGATGAGTTCCATTCTAATGCTTCAACAACGGCCTTAGCA
>JAHEBI010000188.1 GCA_024642325.1 Eudoraea sp.
ATCATTGATAAGACGATTATATTCTTCATGACTAAAGTTCTTTGTCTAATGATGAAATTGTTTCACTTGCTTTATTGTAATCCTGCTGCATTTGTACATCAGAGAAAGGGCTGTAGCGTGCCATTTCACAATTCTTAAGCAAAGCTACAAAAGAATGGATGGTGGTCTCGTCTATTTGTTTTTCGGACAAGAGGGAGGCTATTTTATCCTTGCTGAATTCAGAGGTCTCTATTTTAAGTTTGGCTTTCAGATAATTGTGTAAAGCCTTTTCAAGTGCAATGAAAAATGCATCTTTGTTACCCAATGCTTTTTTGGCTTCAGAGAGGTATTTCCGGGACAGTTTATTAGCTTTTTTTATTTTGTTTCCGGCTACATCACTGGCTATGGCTTCCCGCCTTTTGCCAAACAATACCGCGATAGGGATAAGCAAAATGGGAGAGAACAACCAAAAATAAAACCTTGAAGAACCAAAAAAATAATTTGTGCCAACTGCGGTTAAATTTGGTTTAAGTTTAATGAAATTGAATTGATCACTGGCACTAATTACTGCTTGCTTATTCGATATGGAAGGACTATTAGCTATAGTACCTGAGCTTAAAGGGCCCTCCATTACATTGATCATGATTTCATCTGAAGTTACAGATTTGTACTTCTCCGATTCCGGATCAAAATAACTGAATGAAATTCCGGGAATAGGATATTTTCCTCTGAATGAAGGCACTATTGTGTAATTATTGCTCACTTTTCCCTGCATTCCGGATAGGGTAGTCCTTACTTCTTCATTAAATTCGGGCTCATAAACTTCTAAAGCTCCCGGGAGAGAGGGTTCCGGTAATTGAAACAATTTTAAATTGCCTTTTCCTTTTACGGTTATAGTGGCTTGTAAGGACTCAGAAGCATTTAAAGTAGTTTTACTCGTAGTAACAGAAAAATCAAAACTGCCAA
Source organism: Eudoraea sp. (assembly GCA_024642325.1). Lineage (GTDB taxonomy): Bacteria > Bacteroidota > Bacteroidia > Flavobacteriales > Flavobacteriaceae > Eudoraea. The sequence goes on from JAHEBI010000188.1 coordinate 946, forward strand.
CTGCACCGCCAAAATCTGCAGGCCTTCCTTCCGAAGGCAAGGGTTTTACGTTAATCACCCTTTTTCCCGCAGAGACCGTTTTATTGGTTTGTGTATATATTCTGCCTCCGAAAAAATCACGTTTGTTGGTAGGGACTTCCAATGTTACATCTAAAGAAAGAGGTTCAATTGTTAATTCACCACTCTTTTGAGGATAAAGCACCACTCTTTTAAGAACTACAAATCGATACGTCTTGCCTTCATAAGTGCCATTTTGAACATCATATCTGGTAAAGGGCATATCCTGACTCCAGAAATTATTGTATTTGGGATTGTCCAATGGCCTAAAATTAGAAACATTTATTGAAGGGCTCACATATAATTTGTAAACAACGCTGATTGCTTCATTGAGATAAGGCGAGGCCTTGGAGACTTCTGCTACCAAATGTAAATTATCATCGGCAATATCTTCTACCGACATTTGATCATTGGGTTTATCAACTGCGGCTGTAACCTCTACTGTCTTCGACAAGGATTTATAGACCTTCCCGTCTATAGTAATGGTAGCCTGTTTAATTGTAAAATTCCCCCGGGCGTTAGGCGCAAGGGTATAAGAATAGGTCTTGGAATAACTCCTGACACCATTAATCCATGAAGAACTAATAGATTGTGAAGGACCCATAAGCACTCTGAAGCCTTCAAAATCCGGAGGGGTAAAATTGTCGCCATCCTTGTTCATGGTAAAATCCACGCGTAAACGTTCGTTTATACCCAGTTTATTCTTACTTAGGTTTACTTCAAATGTAATAGCTTCCTTATCCTGTGCTATTAATTGGTTATTAGCAAGCAATAGGAGCGAGATACAAATGATTATATATTTAGGTTTATTAAATATCACCAGTCTTTCTCAGTTTTTGTTTTGGCGCCTTTAACTTTCTGGGCATCCATCTTTTCCTTAACTTTTTTCTCTTCGTTTTGCATGGCCTCCAGCAAATTCTTTATTTGTTGTTCAGACAATTGATTTGGTCTGGGCTGTTTCTGCTGTTGCTGATCGCCCTGCTCAGGTTGTTTTTTCTCTTCTTCTTTCTCTTCTCCATCCCCTTTTTTATTTTCTTCTTTTTCCTCATCACCTTTATCCCCATCATTACTATCCTTATCGTTTTCTTCGTTTTTGGGATCGCCTTTATTTTCGTCTTTGTTATCCCCCTGATCCTGTTGATCCTGGTTTTTATCTTTTTTATCCTCCTGATCCTTATTTTCCTTATTGTCGTCCTTATTCTGATTATCCTTATCTTTTTTCAGGAGCTCTTTTGCCAATGCCAGATTATAGCGCGTTTCTTCATCATTAGGATCATTTCGCAGGGCTTCCTTATAAGCTTCGATCGCTTTGGCGTATTCTTTGTTTTTCATAAATACGTTACCCATATTGTGAAATGCCTTATGCTTAACAGGTTTATCCGATGCCAATTCTCCTGCCTCTTTAAACCGGCCAAAAGCCTCTGAAAAACTCTCTTTATTATAGTAAGCATTTCCTAAATTATAAGGAGCCGCGGTATTCTCATTACTTTTAGAAATAGCCCGTCTGTAGTTGACTTCTGCATCAATAAAATCGTTCTCTGCCAATTCCTTATTAGCTTCAAATGTTATATCCGTGGAAACCCTGAGTGCTTTTTCCTTCTGCTTCAAGTCTTCTTGTGGAAAAACGACAGCGCTTATTAATAAATTAAACAGAATAATCTTCTTCATTTTAGTGAATTTCCTTCTCGTTAAACAAATTCATTCTTTTGAGCCATTTGGTCTTTCGGTCAAGCAGGAATACCTCCAAAAAAAGAAATAAAAGGCCTATGCCCAAAAACCATTGAAACTGATCTTTGTATTCAGCAAATTGTTTGGCTTCAAATTCTTTTTTGTCCATCTGGTTTAATTCCTCTTTAATGAATTCCACAGCATCTTCAGTATTTGATCCATTAATATATTCCCCATTACCTTCGTCGGCAATTTCCTGTAATATCTGTTCATTTAGTTTAGTGATAACAACTTCACCCTGCGAATCTTTTTTGAGACTTTCTACTATACCATTTCTTTTAATAGGGATAGGACTGCCCTTTGACTTTCCTACGCCTATGGTAAAAATTCTTATTCCTTCTTCTACGGCTAATTCCACAGCATCTAAAGTTGAGCCTTCTGAATGATCCTCCCCATCTGAAACAATAAACAACACCCTGTTGGTTTGTTCCTCATCGTCAAAATAAGTCGATGCCAGCTCAATTGCTTCATTTATCGCAGTTCCCTGTGATGAAAGCATATCCGTATTCATACTTTGGAGGAACATTTTGGCCGCACCGTAATCTGTTGTTATGGGCAACTGAGGAAAAGCCTGTCCTGCATATGCTATTATACCAATACGATCACTCGCCAGTTGGTTAATAATTTCAGAAACCAGGCGTTTGGATTTTTCTATTCTATTTGGAGCAATATCCTCGGCCAGCATACTTTTTGAGACATCAATGGCAAAAACAATATCAACACCTTCCCGTTTTACGGTTTCTAATTTTGTGCCAATTTTTGGGTTTACCAGACCTAAAACCAAAAAAGAAAGCCCTATTATCAGAAAAATTAACTTTAATACTGATTTGAAATTAGACTTATTCGGGGATAATCTTTTCAACAAATCAGAAGTCGCAAATTTCTTTTGTGTCCTTTTTTTCCAGATATGAAGTAGTACGTAAATAACCACCATTACCGGAATAATGGATAAAAGATAGAAGTATATTTTTTCGTCTAACTGTATCATAATTTATACAAAACTTCTGAAGAGTGTATTTCTCAAAAACCATTCAATAATAAGTAACGCACCCGCTAATAAAATCCATGGCCTGAATTTCTCCTCATATTTATAATACTTAAATTCTTCCACTTCAGTTTTTTCCAATTTATTTATTTCATCATAAATTGCCTCTAATTTTTCATTGTCTGTTGCTCTGAAGTATTGCCCTCCTGTTGCCCTTGCAATATCTTTAAGTAATTCTTCATCTATTTCCACCTGCCGCATCCCATAACGGTAAGACCCGTCTTCATTGTAAGCCACAGGAGAGAGGGCATTTCCATTAGTACCCAGACCTATTGTATATGTTTTAATACCAAATTCCACAGCAAGATCAGCAGCTGTTTGCGGCTCAATAAAGCCTGAATTGTTAACCCCGTCAGTCAGTAATATAATTACTTTGCTTATTGATTTACTTTCTTTTAACCTGTTTACAGATGTTGCTAATCCCATACCTATAGCAGTTCCATCATTTAACTGACCATATGTAATTTCTTTAAGCGCATTTAAAACAATAGATTTGTCGCTTGTTATAGGTGTTTTGGTGTAACTTTCGCCGGCATAGGCTACTAAACCAATCCTGTCACTCGGTCTTTTCCGAACAAAATCTGCTGCCACTTCTTTAAGTGCTGATAATCGGTTAGGCTTTAAATCTCTTGCCAACATACTCGAGGAAACATCTATGGCCATCACAATATCAATCCCTTTTGTCGTTTTTGTACGCGTGGAGATATCCTCAGTTTGAGGACGTGCCATGGCTACTATAATGGCTGTTAATGCCAGCAAACGAAAAACAAATAACACCGGCTTTAATTTTGGGACAATGTCATTCGTGGTAAACCCTTCTAAACTTGGAATTTTCAGCGAGGCAGTCTCTTCCTTGCGCTTAATGATATACCATATTAAAGCGAGAGGAAGCAATAAAAGCAACCAAAAAAGCTGAGGATTCGCAAATTCTATATTATCAAACATTTATGCCTCTGTTTTTACTTCTAATGAAGCTATAATCCTATTAACGATTTCTTCTGCGTAAGTATCTTTATCTAACCAGGACAGGATTAATTGCTGCTGAAAGCCCTTTCCTCCAAAAAGGATAATGGTGTATTCCCCGGCAACCAATTCTTTCGATCCAGGTACTGCAAAATTACCCCGGCCAAATACTTTAATTCCTTTAATCCCGGTGGTTGTACTAAATTCTTCCTGTTTGGTAATAATATTTTTTGCGCCCTGATCTTCGAAGTTTTTCAATATTTGTTCAACAGAGAGATTGAAATCCGGTTCTTCAGGTTTATTTAATGTGGTTGAAGTAGTACCTATTGTAAGTAAACCTTTTTCACTTCTGTACATAAAAGCCTGAAGCTCCTTGATATTTGCCTGTGCTTCGGCAGGTAGTTTAACTTGTTGTCTCACCAGGACCTCCGGTGTTTCAATGATAATTGGCGGATATCCGTAAGAGCTTGAAACCCATTCTCCTTCCAAAAGTATTTTTGTAGGATGCCCTGTTATGGTATCCCATACATTAGAAGGACCTAAATAAGTTATCAGCCCCCCAAGTGAGACCAGTAATACAATCCCTGCGGCACTTGCAATAGAAATTATTTTCTTTTTTCTTTTTTTCAGGGCAATAATTTTCTGATATTCTTCCTGCTCCATTAAATCATCTTCCGTGGGTTCAGGCAGGGCTTCTTTAGTTTTGATAACAATCTCCTCAATAGCTTTTCTGTCCTGTTCAGCCACTGTTGTAGGGGGCTTGGACCTTGCAAATTTTACCAGATCAGCCGTCTGTAGTATTTTTTCAAATTGTTTGATTGTATTGTCCTGTAACTTTAATTCACCAGCATCCCGTAACAATTCCAATTTATGAATCAATTCACTGGTCGTGC
>JAHEBI010000189.1 GCA_024642325.1 Eudoraea sp.
TGGCACGACTGGAAATCGAGTCCGGGTTATTTTGTCAGCAGTACGTACTATATGGAAGAATTGCCTAAATGGGTTACCAATTTTAATAAGCAGGGTAAATCAAATACGTATTTGACAGATTCCTGGTCCACTCTTTATCCCATAGAATCCTACACCGCAAGCGCAGCTGATAACAATAATTATGAGCGGGCCATAGCAGGTAAAACGAGCGCGACGTTTCCATATGATTACAAAAGCATGAGGGAGCGCTATAAGGAAATAGGTGCGGAATATCAATTAATCTGGGTTACTCCTACAGGAAATTCTTTGTTGACAGATTTTGCCATAGAAGCGATTAAGAATGAGGAATTGGGAGCAGACGATATTACGGATTTTATAAATATCAGCTATTCAGTTACCGATGTTATAGGGCACACTTTTGGGCCTCAGTCTGTTGAATTTGAAGATGTGGTATTAAGATTAGACAGGGACATTGAAAATTTATTAAATTCACTGGATTCAACTGTTGGCAAGGGCAATTATTTACTTTTTTTAACCTCTGATCACGGATCAGTACCGGTAGCATCCTATTTACAGGATAATAAGTTACCTGCCGGAATTGCCAATATCAAACAATATGAAAGTGCTCTTCAGATCCACCTGAACGGTAAATATGGTGCTAACCAATGGGTTGAGAATTTTGAGGGAGAGTCCGTCTATTTAAACCATGACCTTATTAAACAAAAAAAATTATCCCTGAGGACTGTTCAACAGGAAGCTGCTGATTTTCTGATTACCCTTGAAGATATTACAGGAGCCCTTACGGCATCTGATCTTCTATCACAAAGTTATGATTATGGCATGAACCAAATGCTTCAGAATGGATATCATCCCAAACGATCGGGAGATGTACTATTATTTTTTAAACCAGGTTTTGTTCAGAACCTGAACCCAACCACAACCATACAACAAATAAAAGGAACTTCACATGGTTCCGGTTATGAATATGACACCCATGTACCTATGCTCTGGTATGGGAATTCTATTCCCAAAGGTGAATCTGTACGAAAAGTTTCGGTGACCGCAATTGCGCCCAGTATCGCGATGTTCTTGAATATTCAAGCTCCAAGCGGAACAACAGGCGAACCTTTAATAGAATTATTTGAATGAAATTCCGGGTAGTATTATTTTGGACCGGCCTTATTTTAAACGCGCTACATTAACAATATCCTTGTTGAATGTATTGTCATTTGCCAAAATGTAAAAGAAATCATTGATGAAACCCTTAGCCTGGGTAAATTCACGCGGATCCTCAAAGCTTGATTCCAAATCATCGACAACAGCCATCATTTTGGTTTTATTATCAAGAAATTCCTTTCTTACCTTCTGGTATGTAGCTTCGTCGCGTTTAAATCCCCGGTATAATCTTTGAGTGACTTTCTCAATACTTAATACTTCACCCTGGACCTGTGAGACGACAGCATAGCTGGCATCTACCAATCCGGACATGTCAAAATCGTAAGGGACAGGCATGATACTGTTATCAATAAACAATAGTTTTTCATTATGTTGGTATGCTGATGAAAAATCGGTATTGCCTATCATAAACTGAAAAAAATCATTTCTAACAGAGCAAAGGTCATCCTGTTCAAGAGGATGTATGGACCTTTTAATTTCCTTTCCGCCACTCCGTTCCGATACCTCGTCAATATCTTCTATAAAAAACCCTTTAATGGTATACTCCTTCAACTTCTCCCCTTTTACATCGGTGAAATCTATATCCAACAATCTTGTTTTAAAATAATATGGAGATACAAATTCATATAACTTATAAGCCATATATTCTTTAATGACTTTATCATTATAGTCCTTTTGCAGCACACAGGGAAGTACGAGTTTTAGTTTTTTATTCCCTTCAAACAAGGTACCTTCTGCACTGGATTTCTTGATTTTCAATTTCACCGGAGGAAAATAGCAATTTTCCCTCCTGTAATTTCCCCTTGCCCTTATCTTCATTTCCAGGGTATCCCAGGCACCTTCTGAAGTCATATAACTAATTTCGCTATCAATATATGTGCTGTCATTAGTTTCTTTTTTTAGAATTTTGTTGGAATAACTTAATTTGACAGGCAGAGGATCATCAATAGCAAAGAGTTCTGTGCTTTGACCAACCTTCTCGAGGTCTGCTAATTCCTGTGAAAAAGAATAACTGAAGTTAAGAAGGCAAGTGAAAATGAATAGATATATAGCTTGCTTTTTCATCAAAATGTAGTTAGATTTACTCACATAAGATAATATATTTTAAGCTATTAAACGATATCTCACCATATTAAATTACAGAACATTGATTGTGATGACTGCCTCCATAGTCATCACATATATCGCCTTTAAATTTAATTTAAATTTTTATGTGGATTTGACCATGTTAAGTATTGCCATCATTTTTCCTTTGGTGTTTACGATACGTGGTTCGTTCAGACGCCGGGAAAAGGCTTTGGAACATTTGAGTAAATTCAGGAGTGCTCTTAAAACCGTACACTACTTTGTAATGAGCAATCAGGAACTTACGGAAGAGAGTAAAAAAGAAATGACTGAGATTCTGGTGAACATAAGCGAAAAAACCATGAATCATCTTAAAAATAATGATGAAACCACAAAGGATCTGGATGAAATCATTGATAAGGTGCTCACATTTATCGTTGCCAACGATCTAACCGTCTCAAAAAATTTTAAGGACAGAACTTTTCGCTTTATGAAAGATCTGCACGAATCTATAGAGAATTTACATGCCATAAACACGCACAGAACACCTATAAGTTTAAAGGCTTATTGTCTCGTGTTTATCTATATCTTTCCATTAATTTATGCACCCACCATTATTTTTGATGTTGGTTTGGAATCTAACCAGGGAATAACTTATTTCATCGTTCTACTCACCGAGTTTATACTAATATCGCTTTATAACATCCAGGATCAATTGGAATTTCCGTTTGACGATGTTGGCCTGGACGACATAAATCTTGATGCCTTCAAACTTGACAGGTAAGTTTGGAAACAGGTCTTGATAATTGAAAAAAGAAATTAAACAGACTTCTTCAAATTTACAATTGAGAATAAGACAAAGGCTTTAGAAACACCCGGTAGATATTTGAAACGGTATTGGCATATTCCGGAAGTTTCGAAATGCGTTGCCATTCGGGGTGAGGACCAAATTTAGCCCAGTTGGCATCGCGTTCTTCCATATCCCTAAATGCCAGTAAATAGGTAAGGCAAGGCATTTGAGGTCCGGAAATTCGCTCACCAAAAAAAACGGAATGTAATCCTACTTCATCAAAAATACCCAATTCACTTTCATTGAACATTTTTACCTTGCGATGAAATGCGTCTTCATTATAGCTCTCATACGTACGCAATTCAAATACCATAGACCCATCTGCAGGTTTTATGAGCTTTGGAATCCCATCAAATGCAGTAAACAAAGAGGTTATGTAACGCACAACAGGAAAATTTTCCTGAGGGGTTGTGTTGTAAGCTTCAGATTCCTTTTTAAATACCGCATCATTCTTCAAATAATCTGCAACTTCATTATAGGCTTGCATATTCTTATATGGAATAAGCAGGTAAAGTTTTTTTGGCAGTGCATCGCCAATTTCTTCAAATGCCCCTATATTGTTAATACCCTGTCTGTTTAGCGCCGGCATAAAAGCCTTTTCAATATAGTCATGCAATACATTCGCTGGTCCAAATTTCAATTCATATTCGCGCAATTCATAAATTTCTTTTTGGCTGAATCCAAAAGCGCATAGTAACAAGGCTATTCCGAGTGTGATTTTTTTGATCATGATTTATGATATTTTGGTGTTATTTTTCTATTTTATAAAACTACAGCTAAAATGTGAATTACAAATTTTTATACGCCCTCAGTACATTTTCAATTTTAACATTTTCTTCCTGGCTAATAATTTTTCTGTCAGGGTTTTCATCCAGCCATTGCAGGGTTCTTTTAATTCCCACTGCAAATGGTATAGTAGCCTTAAATCCGGGAACAAAAGTTTTTATTTTAGTATTGTCAAAAATGACGCTTTCGGCCTTATCAGCCAGCAAAGTGCCCGTATAGGATGGTTCTATCTTACAAATGAAATCTGAGGCTATATGCACCACTTTTGCTTCATAACCCAGACTATCGGCCAGGATTTTATAAATCATATTCCAGCTTAGTATTTCATCTGAGGTAATATGAAACGCATGGCCAATGGCCTGTGACAACCCCAATAATCCAACAAAACCTTTTGCAAAATCGTCAGAATGGGTAACAGTCCACAATGAAGTGCCATCCCCATGTATAATTATTTCCTTTCCTCTTATAATCCGGTCTGCCGTTGTATATTCTTTAAAACCTCCAATAGCAATAGGTATTACCGTATCATAGGTTAAAGATGGCCGTACGATCGTAATTGGAAATTCTTCTTCCCGGTATGCCTTCATCAACCTGTCTTCACATCTAATCTTATCATTGGAGTAGTCCCATAAATTATTACATAAAGGAGTAGACTCGGTTATAACGGGGTATCGCAATGGTGTTTGATAACAAGAGGCGGAACTAATAAAAATGTATTGCCTGGTTTTGCCTTTGAACAGAGCAATATCCCTTTCAATATCCTGAGGAGTAAAGGCAATCCAGTTTACAACAACGTCCCAGTTATGCCCTTGCAACTCTGACAAACTACCGGGATTATTGATGTCACCCAAAATGGTTTTCACCCCTGCTATTCTTACCCGGCTAGTTCCCCTGTTGAGGTGGTAAAGTTCTATCCCCTTTGAAATAGCCAATCTGCTAGACGGACTGCTAATATTTCCTGTACCTCCAATAAATAATACTTTCATTTCTGTTTCTAAAGAATTACAAAGTACTGAAATATCTGGACTGTCAATACTACATTTTAATAATTCTCATAAAGAGGTTGGCATATCAATGTTTTCCTTTAAAGACCAGCTGTATATACAATAATACTCAAATCGCCGATAAGTATCTAAGCGATAAATCCGTACCTTCGGGTTTATAAAATTCATCCACTGGTTTTCCATGATAAAATACATTAGAAGCAAAGATCAACCTATCCCCCAACTCCACATTTTAACGAAGATCCCTTATTTTACAGAATGTAAAATTCCAATTAACATGAAAAACGTAAATGGGTTTCTTACATTTTTTATTTTAATCATGGGGATTACAGCCTGTTCAGGCACCTCGGAGAAAGACACAACGAATGTAACCGGCCCTAACATTTTACTTTTGGTGGCAGATGACCTGGGCTATGGCGATATAGGTTGTTTTGGAGGGGATATTTCAACCCCTAATATTGATGCTCTGGCATCTGCTGGTATCCGGTTCAGCAGGTTTCATACGGCCCCAATGTGCGCCCCCACAAGGGCAATGCTTTTAACCGGAAATGACAACCATATTGCGGGTATAGGAAGGCAGGCCTTGAGCACTCAGGTTTTTGGTTATGAGGGATACCTAACCAACAGAGTAGCCACTATTCCCGAACTACTTGAAGAAAAAGGTTACCATACCTATATGGCCGGTAAGTGGCACCTTGGTAACGATCGCGATGCCAATCCTTATGAAAAAGGTTTTGAACGCTCGTTTG
>JAHEBI010000004.1:0-14908 GCA_024642325.1 Eudoraea sp.
AAATTTATTCGATTTAAGAACATATATAATTATGGCATTAAAATTTTTGCTTTACATGATGGGAATACTCCTCACACAAACCTGTTCACAAACTAAAAGCAGTATATTTTGGGTAAGTGGTATTAAAACGGAGTGCTCTTCCGGAGCTGGAAAAATGATGTGTTTAAATATCCATAGGGGGGAAGATCTCAGCAATGCTGATTGGGAAATTTTTTATGCCCCTATTGAAGGGTTTGTATTTGAAGAAGGTTTTCTGAAGAAAATAGCGGTGAAAGAAGAAAGGTTAGAAGTCAAAAATGTTCCTGCCGATGCCTCATCCATCAAATATACATTGATCAGGGAGCTGGAAAAAGAACCCGATACGCGTGTTTTGGTAAAAGGCAGCTGGCTGTTGAATGGCATAAACGGCAAACCCATAAACAGGATGGTTACTTTGCCTACCATGGAACTAGATTTGAACTCCATGCGGGTAGGTGGCAATGATGGGTGTAACAACTATTCCGGGAGGCTAGAGGATCTTACAGCAAGGAAAATTCAATTTAGCGAGATGGTCAGCACAAAAAAAAGCTGTATGAATAAGACCATCGATCATGAATACAATCAGGCATTAACCGATGTCAAGACCTATCAAATTATAGGTCCCAACCTCATGTTCTATAACAAAGACGGTAAAAAGGTATTATCCTTTATGAAACAGGAAAAAACGGAGGAAGCAAATCAAAGGCTTCATGACATCTGGATTACAACACATATAAATGGACTGTCAATTAATCCCACGAAATCAGGGCCACTTATGGAAATCAGCCTTACAGAAATGAAATTGACAGGCAATGATGGTTGCAATGATTACACAGGCACCATAGAAAGTGTTTCGGCCTCCCGGTTAAAATTCGGCAAAATGGCATCAACACAAAAAATATGCGACATCATGGATATACCCGATACTTTCAATCAGGCATTGAATAAGGTTGCTACCTATAAACTGGAAGGTTTGAACCTGAGGTTACTGGATGAAAACGATAATGAAGTGCTTACTTTTCTAAAGGGAGATTAAATTAGAATATCCTTGACAAATTTTATTCGATATCGGGCCTTATGGCGGCTCGCAACCTAAACTCCAACTGTCTGGATTTGTTAGGATCAATCTCCATATTTGGGATTAATTTAGGTGTAAGGAAAACAATATTCTGAATTTACTTAGAATCCGCCTTTTGTTTATTTAATTTTAATGAATAAACATCCGGTAGAAAGATGGATTACGGGTTTACAGATATTTTACACCTGATTGGCTCATTGGGCTTATTCCTGTTTGGAATGAAAGTAATGAGTGACGCCTTGCTGCGGCTCGCTGGGAATAAAATGCGATCTATTCTTGCCACCATGACTTCCAACAGGTTTTTAGGCATAGTGACGGGTTTTCTCATTACCTCTGTAATACAATCATCATCTGCTACCACGCTTATGCTTGTAAGCTTTTCCAATGCTTCTTTGCTAACCCTGCCGGAGGCCATAAGTGTAATCATGGGGGCAAATATTGGGACCACCATAACAGCCTGGCTAATAACGCTGCTTGGATTTAAGGTAAGCATGAGTTCTATTGCACTTCCCTTGGTGGGGTTTGGGTTTTTATTCACTTTTTCCAAAAAAGAACAAACCAAAAACTGGGGAGGTTTTATCATCGGATTTGCAATTTTGTTTATTGGATTGCAGTTTTTAAAGGATGCCATGCCCAATATTGATGAGAATCCTCAAATTCTTGAATTTCTTAAACAGTATACCAATGCCGGTTTTTGGTCGGTGCTTCTTTTTTTATTAATTGGCACTATACTTACCCTGATCATTCAGTCTTCCAGTGCCACTATGGCACTTACCTTAATAATGACTGCTCAGGGCTGGATTCCATTTGAATTGGCTGCGGCCATGGTATTGGGAGAGAATATTGGCACCACAATTACGGCCAATATTGCTGCAATTGTTGCTAATTATCAGGCAAAAAGGACAGCAAGGGCCCATTTAATTTTTAATTTACTGGGCGTAATCTGGATGCTGGCCTTGTTCTATCCATTTTTACAGATGATAAGTTGGTTGGTTCAGAAATTAGGTGCTTCATCTCCATTTGTAATTGCTGCTTCCATACCTGTTGCTATTTCCTTGTTCCACACTTTTTTTAATATTCTGAATACATTTATTCTGGTATGGTTTATAAAGCCCATCTCCCTGTTGGTTGAAAAAATGGTGCCTGAAATTATTACACCGGATATGGCCATAGAAGTACCAAAATATTTAGACGAGAAAATGTTGAAATATCCGGAAACTGCAATTGCCTCAATTATTAATGAAACGAAATATTTATATAAAAATGCCATTTTTGAAATTGTAGCCCATGCATTAAATATTCACCGGGAAGATATAATATCAGATATTAAACCCAAAACTGTAATCAAAAAGTCAACAAAGGATTTTAAAACGGATGTACGGGCATTGTACTTAAGAAAAGTAAAAACTATTTATGGAGAAATAATAAAGTTTGCCGTACATGCCCAAAGTAGACTTAAGTTGAATGACAGCCAAAACAATCAAATAATGGAACTAAAAGTGGCCAACAGGAAAATGGTTGAAATAATTCGCAATGTGCTTGATTTGGGAAATAATGTTTCAAAATATTTAGCTTCGGACAATAAATATATTAAAAAAGTATATGATTCATTCCGGCAAAAAGTAGTTGAGGTATTACGGGTTATTTATTTATTCCGTACAGTAAAAGAAAAAGAACAATATCATCAAAAACTATTGATGCTAAGGCAAAAAACGAAAGAGAATATTCTTAAAAGTAATCTGGAAATTGACCGCTTAATTAGAAAAGACTTAATAACAACTGATATGGCTTCTTCTCTTGTGAATGATACCGATAACCTGAACAGTCTGATAAAAGAACTTATCGAAGTTGCCGAAATACTTTATGGGCATTCTGGCACATTATTTAATGAGACAAAAGACACAAATAATAATTAGAAGGACACATTAGCCCTAACAAAGTAAAATGCACCTTAAATAGACCTCAATGGATCAAAATAAGGTGCAAATTTGATGTTATACGTGATAGCTAATCTATTCTCTTGCAAGATCAACGCTGCGATCGTGCATATCATAATATAATTCGAGCAAATTGATAGTCGCTGTCATCAAATCCTTCGTTTCCAAAAGAAGTGAAAAATACAAGGTGGTGTTTTTTGGACTGGATTCTTCCGAACGGGTTCTTTGGACTTGTTTTTCAACTTTAAGAGAAACCATTTGAAACAATTCTTCCTTATGTTGTAATATCTTTCCTATTTCTTCAAAAGAACGATTATCAAATGCCTGTTTGGAACGGTTAAGAAGGGATTCCATTTCCTGATTTATTTCGGTGAGTTCTTTAACCTGATTATACTTTAATTTTTTATGATTATTGTTTACATGCTTATGGGTGATTTTTGTAATATATTCAAGAGATTGTGTAATATCTGTTAAATAGCCCAGAATATTTATATAAAAATTACTTGCCTCTATACCACTATCATCAAGATTTTTAATAAAGTAAAATAAGTGGTCTCTTAGATCATCTATTTCATCCGATAATTTAACAACATTTTTCTTATTCTTTTTAAGGGTATCCAAATCTTGTTTCGCCAAACCGTCTATGCTATTTCTATAAAGCTTACTACTCCTTTTAAGTACTTTAGAAATATTATGAGCACTTTCTTCTATTACGCCCTGTATGGAACTACTTTCCGATCTTACCAACATATCCTCAGCGCGTATTGCCTTGGCTTTTCTGTTATAGGAAATATAATTCCTTGCCAGCAATAAAACGGAAACCAACAGTAATACCGCAATGGCGGCTCCTTTGCCAAAACTAATAATAGCTAAAATAATACCTGCGGCCAGGAATGCAATAATTGCAGTTGCAAACCAACCTCCAATTACATTCAATACACCAGCCACTCTGTACACCGCACTTTCGCTTCCCCAGGCACGATCTGCAAGAGAGGTTCCCATGGCGACCATAAATGTGACATAGGTTGTAGACAAAGGCAATTTATAAGAGGTTGCAACTGAGATCAGGATACCAGCCACCATGAGGTTTACGGCAGCTCTAACCATATCAAAAGCTGCATATTCATGTATTTTTCCCTTTGGCAAGGCAAGGGTAGGTTTTTTAAATTGCCTGTTAATTCTTTCAAGCAGGGAATTTGGTATTACCGATTCAGTATAACTGGAGACTAAAATTGAAAACCTTACCAAACCTCTGGACAAGTTATTTGGTTTAAAACGTTCTTTTCCATCTCCCTCTCTTGCCAGATTAATCTCAGTATCCGCAACATGTCGCGCTTTTTTTGAAAACCATAAAGTGGCTACCATTACCATTCCTGAAATGAAAAGTAAAATTGTAGGTGTAGGTACTTTAGAAGCCAATACTTCCATACTAAAATCTGAAGCCGCTACTCCTGAAACTGTCCATGCCTCATAAGACTGATATGCTGCAATGGGCACACCAATAAAGTTTACCAAATCATTTCCTGCAAAAGCCAATGCCAAAGCGAAAGTACCTACCCCAATAATTAATTTATAAATATTGGTTTTGGTAAAATTCACCAATATCAGAGATAATAAAGACCAAAACACAAAACTGATCAGAATAATAGGCACTACCTGTTCTTCAAGGAAGGCACTAATTTTCATACCCCCGATAAGGTCATAACTCTGGCCGGCATAAGGAGTTCCATTTATACCTTTCATAAATATAAAATAAGTTATAGCTGTTAATGCTACTCCTCCAAAAATTGCACCTACCCACCTGGATTTTTTTTCAAAATCAAATGATAGTAAAATTCGGGAAACCCATTGTACAAAGGCCCCAACGGAAAAAGCTATTACAACAGACAGCAATATTCCCATGATTATCTGAAACGCCTTTTCATTATTGATGTATTTTACCACGTCGTAAAAACTCCCGTTATCGGCACCTATTTTTATAAGTGACATGGCTACAGCAGCACCCAACAATTCAAATACAATAGAAACAGTCGTAGATGTGGGCATACCCAGAGTGTTAAAGAAATCCAATAACAGGATATCGGTAATCATTACGGCCATGAAAATGAACATAATCTCATCAAAGTAAAATTCTCCCGGGTTGAAGATTCCCTTTCTTGCAACTTCCATCATTCCACTGGAAAAAATAGCACCACATGCTATACCCAAACTGGCCACGATCATAATTGTCCTGAACGAAATAGCCTTGGAGCCGACTGCAGAATTTAAAAAATTAACCGCATCATTGCTTACCCCAACTACCAGATCTGCAATGGCCAAAGCCGCCAAAGCCACGATCATAATAAAATAAATATTATCCATAATATTCTAGAAGTATTAATTCGTAAATATCTAAAGTATGCATTTTTAAATTGTTACCTTAAGGTTATTATTTGTATTAAAAATGCAGATCCATTTGTAACCGGTATAAAACCCTGTTCGTGCCCCCGTTGACGTCAAAATAACTAATATCTGTCTGTACTTTTAATTTGTGCCCAACAAAATACTTAGAAAGACCTAACGTATATTGATCTGTTGGATTCAGGCCAGTAATTTCCTGGTCAAAATTAATATCTGAAAATCTCCCGGCTACTGCCCAGTTATTAGGAAAGACATAACCTGCCTGGAGGTTAATTCCATTCCCAACCCTAACAACATCTCCGGTCTCTGTGCCATCAGAATTTTTTGCTATTGGGTCTTTTGCATCTCTGTTGGCATATTCCCCCATAAATGAGAATCCTCTGTATTTGAACATTGCATCAACAAACAAGGTGCTGATTGTAGTTTCATAAAATCCCACATCATTTTCCATAAAAGACCCCAGGTTGCTTCTCGTTTTTACGGCATGATCATTAATATCATAAGTTGCGGCTACCATTAATTTAGGCATATCTTCCCTTTCGAGATCAGCCCCTATATAATCACCTTTATTCTTGAAATTACCTAAAGGCAAGAATTCCAATCTTCCCGTATACTGGTGCCCCCCATAATTACCAAGAACCACGTTTCTTCCTTCACCCTGAGAGATAGCAAATTTCTCACGCATTAGAAAAGTATCCGAAAAATTTATATGGTGTCTTATTTGAATTCCTAAATCCCTATCAATATTAAACCCGGCATTTAACAAGGATCGGTCTACCAACGCCAGGTTTGCAGATGAAATTACTCGTTCAATATTTCCCGGAAGTTTGGTCTGCCCAACCCACAATTCAAAATTTTCATAAAAATTCCACATAACTACTGCGTCTAGGATATAGAGGGGAGCATTATTCGTAAATTCTGAAGATCCTGCAATATCCCTGTTTGACAAGCCCAATTCTAATTTATATTTAAGTTTTGGACTATAAGCAAAACCATCAAATTTTAAGCGTGCTCTCCGAATCAAAAAGTTTGTTTCAGGATTAATAAGACCGCCTTCAGGATCCTTTTCCCAGGTAGCACTTGTTAAAATTTGAACACGGGCAGCAATCTTCATGCTCCACGTACTATCTTTCCCCATCAAATTAAATATTCCTTTCCCAAAGACACCCGGGGAATTGGTTTCCTGCGATATTACTGTAGAAGAAGAGGCTAAAATAAGTGCTAGTGTAAGCAACTTAATTTTCATAAATGATTAGTTTTTGTCAGGGACAAAGTACTAACCTTTCTGTTAATATAACGTTAACAGAATATTAAGTTATAAAACAAAAAAACTGCCTTGGCCAAAGGCAGTCATTAGAATTCACAAGAAATAGTCGACAAAAACTAATATTCAATATGAAATTGCTAAGTATGGTGTTTAAACACTGAAGCAAATCTCAATAAAAGTTATGAGGTATATGTAATGAGAAGATTAAATTATTATTAATGTTATTTGTAAAGATAGGAGTGTAAAATACTATAAATCATTATGTAACGTTTTTAATGTAAAAATAACGTTACGTAAAAGTTGATTTAAGGTTAAAAATATTTATCTTTATCATAGTTAATGAATTTGAAAAAAGCACCAAGATGAAGAAAGCAGTTATATTTATGGCGATAACATTTGTCACAGTATTGGCTTATGGACAGGAAAACAAAGTACAGAAATTTAATAAAGAGACCAACTTAATAGAAGTTACCGACTATCATGATAATGGTATAATCAGCCAGGAAGGGACTTTTAATTTAAATGGTGAATTACACGGTGAATGGATAAGCTATGACGCTTCAGGCAATAAACTATCTCAGGGTAGCTATGTAAATGGTCGTAAGTCTGGCAAATGGATTTTCTGGACCAATAATACTATAAAGGAAGTAGAATACAGCAATAATGAAATTGCCAGCATTAACGGAGTAAAGAATTCTTCAAGAATAGCCGACAATCATTAATATATTATGGTATTAATCATAAAATAAAATATCCCGCTTTTGGCGGGATGTTTTATTTTACAACTTATTTTAAATTTTTTCTACCGAGGACTTTTTTCAGAATTGGAAGTAATATATACAGGTTCTTCAGATGCTCTTTGCATGCTGGCAATATCCTGGAGACTTATTTTTTTTGCCTCAAGTTCACTTTGTACCTGAGTAGCCTTATTTTCCTCTATTGTTATTGGTATTTCTATATTTTCGTATCCTAAATAACTAACTATTAAGGTGTAATCCCCAGGGTCAATACCAGAGATTTCAAAATTTCCATGAAAATTAGTCTGGACACTTAAGGGGGTATTTTTGATTTGTACATAAGCGAATAATAAGGGTTCATTATTCATTTCTTTATCCAGAATAGTGCCTTCAACTGAGCCCTGTTCCTGGGAAAACAAGCTTATCGTAAACAGTAAGGAAAAGACTAATGCTAATTTTTTCATTGAATCAATATTTCTAATGCAAAAAAAAGACATCTATGTAAAGCTAAGGTTACTTCTATATTAAAGTTTGGTAACAAAAAGGTTATTAAAAATTGAGCTGTAAGTAAACATATATACTAAAACAGCTCAATTACACCGAAAAATAACCCTCAGCATTACAATAATAAAAAACCCGGCAATGCCGGGCTTTTAAATAAACTATATATTATTTTCTGAATTAATTGATACCCACGGTCCATCCTGTACCCCAGGCCGAAACATCTGTACCGGTACCATTGCCATCACCTGAAATAAAATCGGCCTCAGTAAAAATATACCCGGTATCATTTTTTAGTTTGGTGGTTACATTATTAAAAGTAACATCAACTACGCCAAGAGCTCCGTCTAATACACCCTGACCGGTAGGGTTGTCACCTGTATCGCCGTCAAGATCAAAACCCTCATCAAAATCATTAAGTACTATATTGGTGAAAATCCCCTGGGTACCCGCCCTAAGGCGTATAGCTTCACTTGCATCATTAGCACCAACTACTGTTACATTAAATACATTTGGAGCTGAGAAATAGCCTCCTTCGTTGCTGAAATCTGTGTTATACCCATCACATTCAAAAGCTTTGTCATGAGCTACCCCGTGTTGAACGTATATATCTGTTAGTGTTCCCGTATAACCCTCTGTCCAGTCCATGGAATCATCCTCGGCATTTACAATTACAATATGACTTACATTTACAGTTCCACCAAAAAATTCTATACCATCGTCAGATCCTTCAAAAACCTCGACATAATCAATAGTTGTACCATCGCCAACGCCATATAAAGACAAGCCGTTTAGTTCGGCATTTCCATCAATTGCACCACCAGCATATTCAATTCTTACATATTGCATCGTACCGGAATTATCCGATGGAGTATTTCCACCGTAAGATAAACCACCCACTTCAGAAGTGGCAGTGTCTTCCGAACCATCTGCGGTTGAATTGATAGGGGCTTTCCCACAAAGGACAAGTCCACCCCAATCCCCTGAAGAAGGGCTGCTGGCATTAGAAGTGAAAACTATTGGATTACTTGCCGTACCCAACGCATTAATTTGAGCTCCCTGTTGGATAGCTATATATGCATTTACCCCAACAGGTTGTGCCTTAATAGTCATACCGGCAGGGATGGTTAAAGTAGTTCCGCTTGCCATCAATACCGGTCCGGTTATGATATAGTCAATTGCGGAATCCAGGACAAGATTTTCAAGGTAAACACCACTCAAATTGACTGTGGTATCACCGGGGGTCTCGCCACCTCCGCCTGAAATATTATTTGTAATACTGTTATCATTGATAACAATATCGGGCGTATTATCCTTTTCGCAGGCGAATAATACTGCGACGGTTATACTTAAAAGTAAAAACTTGTTTTTCATTGTTTTAAGATTAAATAGAATTAAAATTTATATTTGAGGGTTAGTCCAAAATTAACCCCGAGGTTATACTCTCTAATAATTATATCACCCAGGCCCGTATTTTCCCTGATTAATGAAATTTCGGGATCCAGGAGATTCATTGCTGTAAGATTGGCTTCAAAATGTTCGCCAATTTCGTTTTTCCAGACAAAGTTAAGGGTGGGTACTGATTTTTCCACAATATTACCCAGGCTACCGGCCCCCAATGAGTAGATTCTGTCTGAAAAATAAGAGAACACCACAGTAGCTTTGGGCTTGTAATTACCAAACTCCGGGCTAAAATTAAGGTCGGTATTGATCACGACAGGGGACGCTCCTTCCAGATTATCAGAATCTCTGTCGAAGGAGGTTCCAAAGGTATTATCGGCTCCGGCAGGAATATCTTTTAAATCCTGTTTCGTACTGGTATAAGCTGCGTTGATACCAAAAGATAATACCGGGTTTTCATCGGCATTGTAGAGCAAATTTTTACGTAATTCAAGCTCTAATCCGTATATGTCAGCCTGATCACCCGTTCTGAAATAACGTTGTGTACCAGTTGCGTCAGCAGCAACAACTCTGTTTACAGGATTTTTAATAGTTTTTGAAAAGGCGGCCAGAGAGATAATTTCACCCTGCTCTAAAAACAATTCGTATTTTAAATCCAAGTTATAAACATCAGAGTAAGTGGGCCCTTTACCATTCAATCCCCCCAAAAGATCAGGATTACCACCAATTCTCTGAGTTACAGATTCATAGACGAACGGAGCCACTTCTTTAAATTCGGGAAAGGATGCGGTTTTACTAAAGCCAAATCGCAAATTAGAATTATCATTTAAAGCATAGCGTGCATTTAAACTGGGTAAGTAGATATTTTCATAAACGTTTCTGAAACCTGGGTCATCCGGCCTTATGTTTATCACATCATATTCTACTTTCTGGGAAAATGACTCCACTCTGAAACCGGGAATCAAGGACCATTTATTTCCCAGGCCTATTTCGGCTGAGGCGAATAATCCGTGAATATCAAGATTTCCTGTATAGGTATTTTCCGGTAATCCCGGCCTGTTTTTATTGCCTATTTCGTTGTTAATTGGGTTCAGAACAATTAAATCATATAATCCACTTCCCTCCGGGATATTAATATTTGAAACATTAAAAATGGAGTTAAAATTATTTACATCTGTAACAGGAGTATTCTCCCGGTCCAATATTTCATATCCATATCGGATGCTGCTAAACTTACGTTCTTTGGTCCTGCCATTATACCCAACATTTAATTTTACCTTCTCAGATAGTTTGTATCCTAAATTAACGTAACTATTTAGTTCATTGTCTTTTATGCTTTGAAAGAACCTCTGATTATCAAAAGGTATGTTAGTGTAAAAAACGGGGTTCGTATTGTCATCACCATCTAAGGCTAGTTGGTAATTTTCAAGCGTAATTCGTTTTCTATCAGGTTCATCGGAGAACACGTTATTGTACCCAATGCCCCATTCCATAGAAATTTTATCATCAAACTTGTGTATGCCCGTAAGTTGATTTACAAAAATCATATCCTGATTGAACTGTGAATTCATAACATAAAACCCTTCATCAGTATTTAATATGGCATCTCTGTTTGTTCCGAGGCCTTTTATACCATAGTACCCAACGGCATCCGCCGAATTGTTAATGAATAGGGAACTGTATTTTACCTTGTGATTTGTATTTATTCTATAGCCTATGTTTGCCAGTGCGGTAGTCGTTGTATTATATGAATATTCCCTGACATTAGGAAAATCTGTTTTAAGAACATTTGTAAAATCGCGGGCGGGGCCATTTAAGTATTCATAACCATTTTTAAAGGAAGTTGCGCCAAAAAAGCTCAAGCGGGATTCTTTTCCAAATGAAAATGAATATCCTCCTTCAATTGCTCCTGAAATGTTTATTGGGTCCCATGCCGCTTGAGGATCTACGGGATGAGCAAGTACAATAGCGAATGGGTCATTGCTATATCTGTTATAGAAACCAAAATTGCTGGGCCCTTCACTACGCACAAAATCTTCACCTGCTGCATTTGTATTTATACCGCTACCAAGTGCAACTTCCAAGTAGCCATTACCGGTATAATCTTTGGAATTTATATTAACGTTCCCGGCGGCAAAATCTCCATAAAAGTTAGAGGCATATGCCTTACTTACAGATACATTTTCTATAATGCTTGATCCGAAGATATCAAGGTCAATATTCTTTTTGTTTACATCATTAGAAGGCAATGAAAGTCCATTCATAGTGGTGTTCTGGTATCTGTCTCCGAGACCTCTTACATATACATTGCTGGAACCTTGTTGTTTGGATATTCCTGAAATCTGTGATACAGCCGCGGCTGCATCATCAATTCCCTTTAGTTTAAGGGCTTCAGCACTAATGGCTTCCTGAATGACCATGGCATTTTTTTGCTCAAGTAACAAGGCTACTTCTGAATCATTTCGTGTCGACACAGTAAGAACCACCTCGTCCAAGGATACACTGCCTGCTCCAAGGGCAGTGTTGATTTCGGTAACTTTTCCGCCCTCTACTATCACATTAGGAATCTCCAGAGTTTCATAGCCTAAGAAGCTTAAAACAAGAGTATATTCACCGGGCGCAACTCCGGTAATTTCATAAAGGCCATCAAAGTCTGAGGTAGTTCCTTTAGTTGTATTTTTTATAAGAATATTTGCAAAGGCCAGAGGCTCGTTATTTACCTCTTTATCTGTTAGTTTGCCTATTATACTCCCCGTTTCCTGGGTGTAACCCATATAGTGGGCAAAAATAAGCAGTGCAATAAAAACTTGTTTCATCTAATTGAGTTACGTTTTCAGGTGCAAAGAAAGCTATGAGTTGTAAAAGTCCTGTTAGTTGCAGGTTAAACATTTATTTTTTTTAGGTTATCATAAGGTTAGGAGATTAAGTAAATGTTAAGGAGCCTAATTGCTGTTCATTTTTTCATAAAAAAAGGAGTGGTGGGATAATTTATTCACCTCTAAAAAACTGTATCTTGCCTGCTTAACTTAAGACCTATGAATTGGGATCAACTCCTATCTTTAAAGCGCTTTGGGGATACGCACAAGAGACTTCGAAATGAACAGAACGAGACCCGTCTTGGTTTTGAGGTTGATTATGACCGGGTGATCTTTTCGGCTGCGTTCAGAAGCCTGCAAGACAAAACACAGGTGATCCCGCTTTCGAAAACAGATTTTGTACACACCCGTTTGACACATAGTTTGGAAGTTTCTGTTGTAGGACGAAGCCTGGGCAGGATTGCCGGTGAAAAATTATTAAAGAAGCACACTTTTTTAAGTGAAACCCATGGATACAAGTTTGGAGATTTTGGGGCTATTGTAGCCGCGGCATCCCTTGCCCATGATATTGGGAATCCTCCATTTGGGCACAGTGGTGAAAAGGCCATAGGGGAGTTCTTTGCACATGGGGAAGGTAAAAAATACCAATCAGTTTTATCTCAAAAAGAGGTTCAGGATATTATTGATTTTGAAGGCAATGCCAACGGATTTAAATTACTTACTGAATCAAGGGAAGGGGTAATGGGCGGACTTCGATTGAGCTATGCTACCCTGGGGGCTTTTATGAAATATCCGAAGGAATCCCTTCCAAAGAAACCAACAACGCATATTTCGGATAAAAAGTTTGGGTTTTTTCAGTCAGAAAAGAAATTTTTTAAAGAAGTTGCTGAAGAATTGGGACTGATTTGTACCAGAGGAGGATCAGATTTGTCCTATTCCAGACATCCACTGACGTATTTGGTGGAAGCAGCCGATGATATTTGTTACACTATTATTGATTTTGAAGACGGTATAAACCTGGGGTTAATCTCTGAAGAATATGCTTTGGAGTATTTGATTAAACTGGTTAAGGACACGATAAATACCGCAAAGTATAATTCATTGACCATTATGTCCGACAGGTTAAGCTATTTAAGGGCTTTAGCCATAAACACACTTATCAGTGATGCAGTATCCATTTTTCTTGAAAATGAAGAGGCGATCCTAAAAGGTGATTTTGCCGTCTCACTTCTGGATCGAAGCCATTATAAAGCACAGATTGAGGATATTATTCAGTTAAGCGTCAATCAAATATATTGCTCTCCCGGAGTGATAGAAAAGGAAATAGCCGGATATAAGATCATCTCGGATATTCTGGAGGTATATACCAGGGCACTGGTCAGACAAAAGGAAGGAAAATCTACTAATTATGACAAGTTATTAATAGAAACCTTACCGCATGCCTATAGAAATACAGAAGGCACCTATTATTCTATTTTACTCAATGCCTGTTGCTATGTGGCAAGTTTGTCAGACAGTGCTGCAGTGCATATCCATAATAAAATAAGCGGGAGGCAACTTTAAAAATTATAAGCCAGGCCAATTGCCAGGACTTGCCTGAATTGAATTTTCGGTATCCCGGGATCGATTATATTTCCATTGTCAGCTAGTACCTGATCAAAACGGATATCATCATCATAAATCACATGAGTACCCAAATTGGCTTCAAATAAGTTATTTACTTTAAAGGTAAAATTCAATTCCCAGTCAATATCAATATTTCCAAAGCGCCTTATATAATCGGTAAAAAGACTAAGTCGATGATTTATAATTATATTAGTTGTTATCTCTTTTTCCCAGGCGTTTGTTACTAAAATTCCGAATTCAATAAACTTATTTTCGCCTTTCTTCACCAGATTTCCAGCGGTATCATATTCAGCTCTGGCAACTCCAAAAGCCCCCTGGTTTGCAAGTGTTTCATCCAGAACAAAGGTAGCTTTTACGGTTGTTGGCGATAAATAGAGATTAAAATTTTTCCCCTGCGGGATAAAAGAAGGGCCACCACCAAAGAATAAATATCCGGGAGCCATAAATTTGGAGATAGGGCTATCACGGTCCGGATACCTGAACCCTGCAGCAAATTGAGTATTAAATTTAGTATTAACCGAATAATACCACTTACTTAAGGTATCCTTGCGGTATCCAAAAGTGGAAGAAAACCTGATTACATCCTCTGTTTTTCTGGGCTTCCTGCCTTCTTGTACGTTAACACCATATCTGAGTATCAACTCGTTATCCCAGGTAATATATCTAAATTTGTAGTTTCTGGCCAACCTTAAATTACCTATGGCAGTGACGGCATTATCGCCACCCGCATTCCAATTGACAAAGGCTATTTCACTAATATTTAAACCCACTTTATTTTCCCTTGTCCAAAAAGAAGGGATTTTAAAGCGCTTATAAGGCTCACTGAGCGATTTGGTATGATGAAATGAGACCACGGGGTTGGTAAGACGTACTCCCCTTGGAATAGTTTTTATTTTATACTGGGTGGCCCGGATAACTATGGTGTCAATTTTTGTTGTATCAACTGCGACGGCCTGCGGTATGCTATCCTGAAGATAAATATAATTAGTAGATAATAATAAGAGCCAAAATAATAGTAAACTTCTTGACATTACTGATTCCTATAATAATTCTAATATTCTTTTTTTGACGGACAGCGCGTCAATGTGTGCCTTTTTATGCAACTGTTCTACAGTTCCATGCTCCAT
>JAHEBI010000004.1:14918-21765 GCA_024642325.1 Eudoraea sp.
AAACGCACTCCCCTTGGAATAGTTTTTATTTGATACTGCGGGGCACGGATAACAATGGTGTCAATTTTTGTAGTATCAATTGCGGCAGCTGTCGGTATGCTATCCTGAAGATAAATATAATTAACAGATAAAAATAAGAGCCAAAATAATAAACTTCTTGACATTACTGATTCCTATAATATTTCTAAGATTCGTTTTTTAATAGACTGCGCGTCAATATGCGCCTTTTTATGTAATTGTTCTATCGTACCATGCTCCAGGAAAACATCATCTATTCCAAATATTGAAATGGGGACCGGCTTATTTAAAGAATTTGCGAATTCTAGAATGGCACTTCCAAATCCCCCAATTTTACAACCATCTTCTACCGTGATAATATGATCATAAGTGTCAAAAATGGAATGTAACATTTTCTCATCCAGAGGCTTAACAAACCGCATATTATAGTGGCCTATTTTACCCGGCAAATTCAGAGCCCTGATAAGCCCGGCAATAGAATTCCCGATGTGGCCTACGGATAGTACGGCAATTTTATTTCCTTTGACCAATTCTTCAGAGGCACCAATTTCTATTTTTTGGAAAGGTCGTTTCCAATCAGTGGTAGTAGCTTGTCCCCTGGGGTAGCGGATAGCAATAGGTCCGGAAAGCTCTATTTGAATAGTAAACATTATATTTCGGAGATCAGCTTCATTCATTGGGGAAAAGATAATGAGATTCGGAATACACCGCAGATAGGCTAAATCAAAAACACCGTGATGTGTAGCGCCGTCTTGCCCCACAATCCCTGATCTGTCCAGAAAGAAGGCTACCGGGAGGTTCTGTAAAGCTACATCGTGAATTAGCTGATCGTAAGCCCTTTGTAAAAAAGTAGAATAAATGGCGCAAAATGGAAGTAGTCCTTCGGTAGCCATCCCAGCTGCCATGGTGACCGCATGTTGCTCGGCGATACCAACATCAAATGCTCTTTCAGGGATTTGCTCCATCATAAATTTTAAGGAACTTCCTGTGGGCATGGCGGGAGTTATGCCTATTATATTTTTATTTTTTAATGCAAGTTCTACAAGGGTTTGCCCAAACACATCCTGATATTTAGGCGGTTTATTTTCAGCTTTTACGGCTAGCAAATCGCCAGTCTGAATATTAAATTTACCCGGGGCATGATAGGTAACCTGATTTTCCTCTGCCTTTTTTAAACCTTTCCCCTTAGTGGTAATGATATGAAGCAACTTGGGACCCTTAACTGCTTTCAACCGTTCTAATTCTTGTATAAGAACATCCGTATCATGACCATCTATTGGCCCTGTATAATCAAAGTTCAGGCATTCAAAAATATTTTCATCTTTTGCCGTACCCCTTTTTACATTAGTCAGATATTTTTTGAGGGCACCCACGCTGGGATCAATGCCAATGGCGTTATCATTAAGTATAATAAGGATATTAGTATTCGTAACTCCTGCATGGTTTAATCCTTCAAAAGCCATTCCGCTTGCAATAGATGCATCACCAATCACGGCAATATGTTGTCTGTTATCTTCACCTTTTAATTGTGAGGCAAGGGCCATACCCAGAATAGCGGAAATGGAGGTGGAACTGTGTCCCGTACCAAAGGGGTCGTACTCGCTTTCACTTCTTTTTGGAAACCCGCTAATTCCACCAAGCTCCCTATTGGTATCAAAGACTTGTTTTCGTCCTGTGATAATTTTATGACCATATGCCTGGTGTCCAACATCCCAGATTAGCCTGTCATAAGGGGTATTAAATACGTAGTGTATGGCCAAAGTTAATTCTACCACACCCAGGCTGGCACCCAAATGCCCTTCTTTGACAGCCACTATATCTATGATAAATTTTCGCAATTCTTTGGCAAGAATAGGCAATTCACTCGGCTTCAGTTTGCGCAGATCAGAGGGATAGTTAATGGTATTCAATAGTTCCATAAGAAGTTGCAAATGTACATTAATTCATTTTTTGTTATAACCACATCTATTGCTAATATTGCAGTATTATGTCTATTGATTTTAAATTTGATGATGCCTATTTTATGCAAAGGGCCTTGCTGGAAGCGGAAACAGCTTTTGAGAAGGGTGAAGTTCCTATTGGGGCAATAATTGTAGTACAAGACAGAATAATTGCCAGAGCCCATAATTTAACCGAGCAACTTAATGATGTAACGGCACATGCCGAAATGCAGGCAATAACGGCAGCCGCCAATTTTTTGGGTGGAAAATATCTGAATAATTGCACCTTGTATGTAACCCTGGAACCTTGTCAAATGTGTGCGGGTGCACTTTTTTGGAGTCAGATTCCCAGAATTGTTTTTGGAGCTTATGATCCTCAGCGGGGATTTTCTGCCTTAGGGGGGCAATTACATCCTAAAGCTACCGTATACGGGGGTATTTTGGAAGAGGAGTGTGCAGAATTAATAAAACGGTTTTTTATACAGAAACGAAGGTTGAATTAGGAACAAAAAAATCCCCGATATTTGATCGGGGATTGTTCAATTCAAAATAAAATATTTTTATCCGATTACTTGCACTTGTGCCGCAACCATGCCCTTTCTTCCTTCTTCTTCTTGGTATTCTACTTTGTCGCCTTCGTTTAATTCCACTCCGTTCAATGCTGTGGCATGAACAAAGATGTCCTTCCCGGTGTCGTCGTTGGTAATGAACCCGTATCCTTTGGATTCATTGAAAAATTTTACAGTTCCTGTCATTAAAATAAGTATTAAAATAAAAAAATTACGTTACGAAAGTATGATTTTTTGCGCATACCTCTTTAAAGAAATGGTAAAATTCGACCAAATTTATTGATTTTCAGGCTTTTTCGGAAGTTTGCCTTGCATTTTCAGAATATTTTCTTCAGTGAGCATATAATCCTTTACTTTCCTGGTTTTGCTCTCCTTTATAAGAAATAAGGGCATTGCTACTAAAAACAAGCCTACTGTACCAAATCCAATACATTTGTTGGCGATTTGTGAATCTGCTTCCCCGAGTGAAAAACCATAAATTATGGCCCCCAGAGATGCTACTACGACTAAGACTATTATATGTTTGAGCTTAATTTGCATCCTCTTTGGTAAAGTTAATCAACTTCCTTCTATAGGCGGTAAGTAACTTGGATTTTGAGATGAATCCCAGATATTTCCCATCTTTAATAACCGGCAGGTTCCAGGCACTGCTATCCTGAAATTTGCGCATTACTTCCTGCATAGAATCTGTTTCATAAAATATAAGTTCCGGGGCATTGTGCATAAAGGATTCAACCCTTATTTTATCGTGGATAGATGTGTCAAACATGAATTCCCTTATATCATCTAATAATACGATCCCCACAAGCGCATCCTTAGCATCTATAACCGGAAATATATTGCGTGTAGATTTTGCGACCACCTGGTAAACCATTTCACCCAAAGTCATATCCTGTTTAATGGGCTTAAAATTTTGTTCAATAATCTCATCAAGGTGCATTAATGTAAGTACAGTTTGATCCTTGTTATGTGTGATCAGGGCACCTTGTTCTGCTAATTCACGTGTATAAATCGAATAATCAATTGCATTTTTGGTCAGAAGAAATGAAATGGCTGCAGTAATCATTAACGGAACAAAAAGTTCGTAGCCTCCGGTTATTTCGGCAATTAAGAAAATGGCCGTCAATGGTGCGTGCAGAACACCGGCAATGAGCCCGGCCATTCCAATTAAAGTAAAATTACTTTCATTTACATAAAGCCCCAGCCCCAAATTATTGATCACCTTTGCCACTACATTCCCCAATGCACTTCCCATGACCATAGTTGGTATAAATATACCCCCTGCACCCCCTGCTGCAAATGTCGTGGTCATGGCAACGGCTTTAAAAATTGTGATTCCGAAAAGCAGCGCTATTGCCACCCAAATATTGCTGGTATAGTCATCAAAAGGTGTTTTACCCAAAGCCTCAATATGTTCTCCATGCAAAAGTTTATTAATAAAACCAAAACCTTCACCATAGAGTGGTGGAATAAAATAAAGCATGATTCCAATGGCTAATCCACCAACCAGGAGTTTATATTTTGGACTTTTGAATCTTTCAAAAAAAGTCAATATTGCAAAATACATCTTAGTAAAATAGATAGATGCAATAGCCGTCCCCACACCCAATACCACATAGAAAAATGTGTCTTTTATCTCGAACTTTTCTGTTATTGAAAAACTGAATAAAGATTCATCTCCCAGAAAAAAATAAGAGGTAAGAACCCCCGAAATGGAAGCCAGCAATAGAGGAAGCATAGAAATCATGGTGAGATCAAGACTAAAAACTTCCACAGCAAAAATAATAGCCGCAATAGGGGATTGGAAAATGGATGCTATAGCCCCGGCAGAGGCACAGGCAATAAGAAGCGATCTTGTTTTTGCATTGATATGCAACAACCTTGCAACATTAGAACTTATGGCCGCACCCGAAGCAACGGCAGGGCCTAAAAGCCCAACAGATCCCCCAAAACCAACTGTTAAAGGGGCTGTCACCAAAGGTAAAAATATCTTCTTTGCGCTTATTAACCCTTTCTTTTTGGACAAGGCGAACAGGATAGAAGAAATGGCGTGCTCTAATTTTTCCTTATGAACAAACTTAACATATAAATAAACAAGTGTAAGGCCTATAATTGGGGTTACAAAATACAGCTGATAATTTGAAAAGACTATCCCTTTTTCTAAAAGAGATTCAATAAAATAAGTAATGTTTTTAAGTGTTACTGCGGCAAGTCCGGCTAAAAACCCCACCACCACACTCATTAGCTGAGTAAAGGTTTTATTGGAGATATTTTTGTATCTCCACCTCAGAAACCTGGTAAATAAGGTCGTTATTTGGCTGGGCATTGTGTGCTTATACGTTTAAAGGTATTAAAAAATGCCGCATTTTAGGAGATTGATATTAAGATTGGATATCCAACTTTAAATTCAGTTCCTTCAATTGTGCATCATCAATAAAAGCAGGGGCATCAATCATTACATCCCTTCCGCTGTTATTTTTTGGGAATGCAATAAAATCTCGAATGGTTTCCTGTCCTCCGAGAATAGCCACCAGTCTGTCCAGGCCAAATGCAATTCCTCCGTGTGGTGGTGCGCCATATTGAAATGCATCCATTAAAAAGCCAAATTGTGCCTTGGCTTCTTCCGGTGTAAAACCAAGATGTCTGAACATGGTGGCCTGCGTTTCTTTATCGTGAATTCTAATTGATCCGCCCCCAATTTCATTCCCATTTAACACCAAATCATAGGCATTGGCCCTTACCGCCGCAGGATCAGTTTCTAACAATTCTAGCTGCCCGGGTTTGGGAGAAGTAAAAGGGTGATGCATTGCATGGTAATTGCCTGTTTCTTCATCTAACTCCAGCAATGGAAAATCAACAATCCATAATGGAGCAAATTCTTTAGGGTTTCTAAGTCCCAGGCGCTCCGCCATTTCCATGCGCAAAGCACTCAACTGTGTTCTGGTTTCTGCGGTATCGCCAGATAGAATACAAATAAGATCTCCCGGTTGTGCACCAGTAATTTTGGCCCATTGGGAGAGATCTTCCTGATTATAAAATTTATCAACAGAGGACTTATAACTGCCATCCTCATTGCATTTTACATACACCATCCCCTTTGCACCTATTTGGGGCCTGCGCACCCAGTCTATTAATTGATCGATTTCTTTCCTGGTATATTGGGCAGCCCCCGGGATGGAAATGCCTGCAACCAACTCAGATGAATTAAACACATTAAAATCTCTGTGTTTTGCAACTTCGGTTAATTCGCCAAATTCCATTCCAAACCGGATATCCGGTTTATCGTTACCAAATCTTTTCATGGCTTCGTCATAGGTTAGCCTTGGAAATTCTGCTGTTTGCACTCCTTTAATCTCAAGGAGCAGGTGCCTTGTAAGTCCTTCAAATGCCTTTAAGATATCATCCTGTTCCACAAAAGCCATTTCGCAATCTATCTGTGTAAATTCAGGCTGTCTGTCCGCACGCAAATCCTCATCTCTAAAACATTTTACAATCTGAAAATATTTATCTAAACCTCCAACCATGAGTAATTGTTTAAAGGTTTGAGGGGATTGGGGCAGCGCGTAAAACTGACCTTCATTCATTCTGCTGGGCACAACAAAGTCACGCGCCCCTTCCGGAGTGGATTTTATTAAATAGGGGGTTTCAACTTCTATAAACCCTTGGTTAGTAAGGTAATTCCTAACCTCCATGGTTACTTTGCTTCGAAAAATCAGGTTTTGTTTTACCGGATTTCTTCGAATATCCAGATAGCGAAATTTCATTCTCAGGTCTTCACCACCATCGGTTTTGTCTTCGATCGTAAATGGGGGCACTAAGGATTCGTTTAATACCTGAAGTTTTGTAACCAAGATTTCTATATCGCCTGTGGAAAGGTTCGGATTTTTAGAAGATCTTTCAATTACTTTGCCTTCCACCTGAAGTACGAATTCCCGACCTAAGGTTCTTGCTTTTTCCAGTATGGCCGAATCAGTTCGTTCTTCATCAAATACCAGTTGCGTAATACCGTAGCGATCCCTAAGATCTACCCAGATAACAAACCCCTTATCCCTGGTTTTTTGCACCCAACCAGACAAAACAACTTCTTTGTTTATGTGTGATGCATTTAATTCACCACAAGTATGACTTCTATACATTTTCTATTCCTTGTATTACAGCCGCAAATGTAAGAAGATATGCTTGTAACCTATAAATATGGGGTATTATTTTACATCGGATTTTTCATTAATCAGACAAGCTTTGGTTTATATGATCTTTTTTAATACTTCAAAGCAGTTAGTTAGTAGCTATATAAAAATTAAAACCCTGACTCTCAGGACA
>JAHEBI010000005.1 GCA_024642325.1 Eudoraea sp.
AATATCCTCTTTCAGATAACCTCTTTTGGAAAGCAAATTTGGAAGTTTCTGTAAATCGGCAATAGTATCAAGATCTGCGGGACTCTGCTCTTTGCCAAATCCACCATCCAGGTCAGTACCAATTCCCACGTGAAGGCTATTCCCGGCAAGCTGACAAATATGGTCTATATGATTTATCATATGTTCCAGAGTCAGACCCATACTTTCAGGGGTAGACTCTCTTTTAATCCAATTCGGAATCATCATCCAGGCATCCAGGGAACTGCCTATTACGGCATCTCTCTTAATAAGTTCTATAATTTGTTCATCTGAAAATTGCCTGTTATGGTTTACCAGAGCCCTGCAATTATTATGGCTGGCCCAAAGTGGCCCATTGTAGGCCTTCATGGTTTCCCAAAAACTTTCATCACATAAATGAGTGGTGTCCAGAATTATATTTAACCGGGCTATCTCTTTTAAAAGAGCTTTGCCTTTATGGCCAATTCCCCCAATAGAATTTGTGCCATGAGCATAGGTGCCCGGACCATAGTGTGCCGGCCCAATGGCCCGGAGGCCTTGATGGTAACTTTTTTCGAGCTGATCAACAGAAGTTATAGAATCGGCTCCTTCCAGACTTAGAATATACCCAATAGGTTTTTTGTCATTAACAGGAGAATTCCAAAGATCCAGATGTTTTTCCAATTCCTTTAGGTTAGTGATCTGGGTCATTTCTCCAATGTCTTCCATGGCCTTATACCAGGCCAGCTGGCCCTGGGTTTGTGCCCATGCCTGATAAGGTGAATTCCATCCTGGAAGTAGGTTGTCTTTTTTTACATATCGCGCAATTTGTGTGGCCATACAAATGCCAATATTCCCATTCCTCATAGCTTCCAGGGAAACCGTATTTTTACCCCTGTCCGGTTTATCTGTCATCCCGGCCTCTTTCGCCCGGATATCCTCAACAGACCAGGTTAGATCCCGGTTCCATTCCATTGCGTTCATTGCCAGATCCAGATGTGCGTCGAAAATAAACATAGGTATTTTTTTAGATTTGCATTTGATGGTCTCTTGCGGCAATTTTCCATGCACCTGTGACCTGACCGCCCTCAACAGTGATCACTTTAGAATATTTGGCCACTGTGGGGCAAATATGCATGGGGATAGCGTAAAAAATATCACCAATTTGCAGGTTGTCACTTTGGTCATATCGAAGCACCAAGTGCTCTTCACTTTGCCCAATTTGTTCGGCATCTTCCAATCCAAATATTTTTACTCTTGGAAAATCCATTTCAGGAGCTATAGCTTTATGTCCGAGATCCAAACAGATTACTCCTTCTTTTGGTTTGCTGATTATCCTGGTAAGCAACACCGCCGCAGGCAAAAAAGGCATATCTTTAAAAGAAGTGCCATAGCGCTCATCCCAAAGTAAGGTTGTGCCGGGACTGGTCTCCACATCATTTCTTGCCGCATGAATTGGGAAAGATGGGGAACCGCCCATGACTATTATTTTCACTTCCAGCCCTAAAGCCTCAATTTTGTTTTTAAGATTTGTAACTAAATTAAAAGAGGCATCACAGGCCTGTTTTCTAAGATTTATATCAGTATCCCTGACATGGCCATCGTAGGCATGAAGTCCTCGCGCATCCAGATTTGAGTCCTCTGACATTTGCTTAAACAATTTAACGGCCCGGTCATTGGGTTCTATGCCTGTTCGGTTCATTCCAGTGTTGAGGTCCAGGAACAATGGAATGGTCAATTGGCTCGATGCAGCCATTTTTGAAATAAGCTCAATAGTAAGTTCATTATCCACAATAGTTGAAAATATCGAATTGGGATATGTGGTTATCAGTTTAAAAAACCTTTTTAAATTGGCGCCAACTGGCTGTAGTGCCAATAGAATATCCGGAGCCCCGCATTTAGCCAGAAGTTCGGCTTCTGCAATAGTGGCACATTTGAATTTAGTAATGCCATGTCGCATTTGCATTTCTATTATTTCAGCAGTTTTATGAGTTTTAATATGCGGCCGCAGTCTGGATGCGTCTCCTATCATCGAAATCATCAATTCAATATTCTTTTCTATCCGATCTGGATAAACCAACAAAGAAGGTGAAACCACGTCTTCCGGATTTTCAATTTCGTACCATTTTCTATTCCCCATTATCCAAAGTCTTTAATGTAATTGGAACATTGCTTCAATTTCCACGGGGATATTTCCCGGCAGCATCATACCCACAGCACTTCGTACACCCACACCATTATCAGTACCGAAAACATCTGCCATTAACTCACTAAAACCATTAATAACCAAAGGGTGTTGCCCAAAATCAGGTGTGGAATTTACCATACCCAGAACCTTGACCACCCTTTTAATACGGTCTAAATCTCCAAAGTGGGTTTGTATGGTGGAGAGCATGGTCAGGCCAACCTGTTCAGCTGCAAGTTTGGCTTGTCCAAGGGTAAGATTTTCTCCTACCCGGCCTGTGATGTAGGTGCCATCTGATTGCATCGGACCCTGACCGGATACATAAAGAAAGTTGTCAACTACCAGGACCGGTTTATACAGTCCTGCGGGAGGTGGGGGTGGGGGTAATATTAACCCCAGAGTTGCGATTCGTTGCGAAGGTAAATTGTTCATATCCTTGTTTTAAATAAATGTGTTTAAAATCAATACTCCAATAAGTCCCATAACTCCAACGGTGGTTTCCATAACTGTCCATGTTCTTAGTGTATCTTTAACCGACAAATTAAAATACTCCTTAAACAACCAGAAACCGCCATCGTTAACATGGGATAACATTAAACTGCCTGATCCAATAGCCAGGACCATTAATTCTGCACTTACCCCATGATTGGAAACCATTGGTAAAACTATTCCTGCAGCCGTTAATCCGGCTACTGTGGCAGAACCCACACAAACCCTTATGACAGTGGCAATGAACCAGGCTAATAACAAAGGTGAAATAGTGGATCCTTTGAGCATATTGGCTATGTAATCACTTACACCACTATCTATCAAAACCTGTTTTAAAGCACCGGCACCTGCTATAATTAACAGGACTAATGTAATACCTGAAATTGAACTGCTTACGGAAGCCATGATTTCAGGCATTTTTTTACCACGGGACAACCCCAATGTGTATATAGCAACCAATACGGCAATAAGCATCGCTATTACAGGATTTCCAAGAAAACCTATTATTGGGTTAAAGTAAAAATCCTCCGGTAAAAACAGATCAGCCAGGGTAGCTGATGCAATGAGCAGTATAGGCAATAAGGCGGTAAAGATGCTTATTCCTACACCGGGCATTTCATGATCTTCCAATATTTTAGGGTTTATGAATTCCTTTAAAGGTGACGCTTTAATATTTTTAATAGTTCTCGAAAACAGGGGGCCTGCAACAATTATTGCCGGAATTGCCACTATTATCCCATAAACCAGGGTTTTACCCAGATCTGCATCAAACATTACGGTAATTGCTGTTGGAGCAGGATGTGGAGGAAGATATCCATGTGTTACTGAAAGCGACGCCAGCATTGGTAAGCCCACATATAACAATGGCAGTCCCGTAGCTGCGGCAACTGTAAAGACCAGCGGTACTAAAATAACGAACCCAACAGAATAAAACATGGGGATGCCCACAATGAATCCTGTAAGCACAAGTGCCCATTGAATATTTTTTATACCAAATTTACTCACGAGAGCTGAGGTTATGCGCTGTGCTGCGCCACTGTCGGCAACTAATTTACCCAACATTGCACCAAGCCCTAAGATCATCACCAGAAAACCAAGCGTATTTCCTATTCCATCCTGAATAGATTGCACTACGCTTTCCAGTCCCATACCTTCTGCAATTCCCACAAATAGGGAAACAATGATAAATGTTATAAATGCGTTTAATTTAAATTTAGCAATCAGGATAAAGAGAAGTACTATCCCTATAACTACTATAATTAATGGCATACTAATGGCTGGTTATGGTATTTGAAATACTAAATATACTATTTCATAAAGGAAATATCGGTGTTTAGGTAAAACAAAAAAAGGGACCGTAACGGTCCCTTGCTATTTTAACTTTTACTTTCCGGAGAAATATATTTATAAACGAGGCCTGCTAATAAAGCACCAACAATTGGCGCAACCCAAAACAGCCATAACTGACCAATTGCCCAGTCTCCGGCAAACAATGCCTGACTGGTACTTCTGGCCGGGTTTACCGAGGTATTTGTAACCGGGATACTTATAAGATGTATCAGAGTTAGTCCAAGTCCAATGGCTATTCCTGCCATTCCTTTTGGAGCTTTGGAATGGGTTGCCCCCAGGATAATAATCAGGAACATAAAAGTCATAACTACTTCGGTAATAAGGGCGGCTAACATACTATAACCACCTGGGGAATGTTCCCCATAACCATTGCTGGCGAATCCGCCAATCTCAAACCCGGATTTACCGGTAGCAATCAGGAATAAGATCCCTGCTCCTGCAATACCTCCCAATACCTGTGCAATTATATAAGGAACCAATTCCTTACTTTCAAAGCGTCCGCCCATCCAAAGCCCAATTGAAACAGCGGGATTCAGATGGCATCCCGAAATGTGCCCAATGGCGTAGACCATTGTTAATACTGTCAGACCAAATGCAAGGGAAACCCCTAAGAAACCAATTCCGAGTTCAGGATAAGCCGCGGCAAGAACAGCGCTGCCACAACCTCCCAGCACCAGCCAAAGGGTGCCGATAAATTCTGCTAGTAATTTTTTCATTTTTGTTTAGTTAGTTAATAGTTAATTTATTTCAAGATAACCAATTTTAATAAAATTTGGTAGTGAATTTCTGAACAGAAATGCATATGTACTTCTAATTCTCAAAATTGAATTCATTTTATTATCTTGTAATAGGATAAACTTCAATTTATTTCAGTTTACCAGACTTTCGAAACAAAGCAAACCTGATAAATGTCATAGGAAAGAGCGGGCTGTCAGCTTAGTTTTGAACGGTTTTATTCTATTAGTCAAGCTCTAATACATATACTATTTATAAGATTTTTATAATTATTGAATCCATTAATTTTCCAAATCTTTTTTATATGAAATAAATAATGAATAGATATGATTACTTTTTTCTAACCATAGCTTCTAATTAAAAATCACAGATAGATTCTTCTTCTGGAAAAGACTAATTAATAACTTTAACTAAATAATATGACTGAAACTAAAAGAAAATGGCAATTAAAAAACACTATTGTGTTATTGCGCGTACTTATTGGCTGGCACTTTCTGTATGAAGGTGTCATAAAGCTCTATAATCCTGACTGGACTTCATTTGGCTATCTTGCCACTGCGCAGGGTCCTCTGGAACCTTTGTTTTTGGCTATTGCCAAAGAACCTATGATTGGCTGGGCAGATACCCTTAATTGGTTAGCACTAATGTTCGTAGGGATTACTTTTCTGTTGGGTATATTTGAAAAAAAAGGAGCTTTGGTGGGGATTTTATTACTTGCCTTATATTATTTGGCACACCCGGCATTTCCATGGCTACAGCAAGTAAATGTGGAGGGGAGTTATTGGTTTATTAATAAGAATTTAATAGAACTTGTGGCCTGTATGGTTATTTATCAATTTCCAACAGGACAATACTTTGGTTTAACAAACCTTTTTAATAAAAATAAAGAACAAACTAAAACTGAAACCTTATGAAATGGACAAGAAGAGATGTACTTAAAGGCTTAGGCGGAATACCTATACTTGGAGCTGTATGGTGGGCGGGCGCTGCAAATGCTGTTTCCAAAAACAGGGAACGCACGGCCATACTTGAACAATTAAATATACAGCCTTCCTTACCCTCAGCAGTAAAAGCGATTGAAGGTGAACCTGTGAGAGTTGGAATTATTGGTTTTGGAATTCGAGGGGAGCAACTTTGCAGAGCATTAGGATATGCCACTAAAGAATGGTTGGAAGAAATGGAACAGGCTGCGAAGGAGGATCCGAATCATTCCCGTTTAAAGGATTTTTTGAATCAGGATAAACTAAATATAAAGCTTACGGCCGTTTGTGATGTGTACGATGTCAGGGCAAACAGGGTTATTGATTCTTTTTCGACTGATGATACCAAGGTGGTTAGATTTAAAACGTACCAGGAGATGATCCGCAGTGGAAAAGTAGATGCAGTGGTTATTGCCACACCTGATCACTGGCATGCTCCAATGGCCATAGATGCTCTTGAAAATGGAATACATGCCTATGTGGAAAAACCAATGACGCATACCGTAGGTGAGACTTATATGCTTAGAGAAGCCGCTGAAAAGTCTAAAGCGGTTTTAATGGTTGGACATCAGCACAGACAAACTTTGAGTTTTCAAACTGCTCAGGATATTGTAACCAAAGGAGTACTTGGACATGTTTCACTTGTTCAGACTAATACCAACAGGAATGATGATAACGGCGCATGGAATTATCACATAGAGGATGAGGCAACTCCTCAAACAATAGACTGGGATCTCTTTTTAGGATCTGCTCCAAAAATACCCTTTAACAAAAATCACTTTTTTAGGTGGAGAAAATGGTGGGCATACGGGTCTGGTCTTTCCGGAGATTTGTTGACGCACGATTATGATCGCCTCAATTGTGTATTAAAAATGGGTATCCCAAGTTCCGTAACTACTTCAGGAGGGATTTACACTCATAATGACGGACGTAATGTGCCCGATGTACTTCAGGTAAATATGGAATTTCCGGAATTTAGTACAGGAAGCAGTCAGGCAAAGGGTAAGGAAAAAGGAATGACTTTTGTCTACAGTGCTACGCTTGGAAATGGATTTAACAGACCTACTATTCTTATGGGACATGATGGCACCATGGAATTGGGTAACCGGCTTACAATTTGGCCGGATAGCAGGTCTACAAAGTATGCCGATCTCCTTGAATCCGGGAAAATGAATCCATCGGTTCCGGTTTATAGCTATAATCCGGGGGCTAGTGTACCCGATGCGGTTTCATCAGCAACGTCACAATATTTTGCAGATAAAGGCCTTATGTGGACATACATTAACGGGGCAAGAGTTGATTCAACATTTCTGCATTTAAGGGAATGGCTGAGTTGTACGCGCAACGGAGGTAAAGTCAGCTGCGGAATAAATGAAGGGTTTGATGAAGCAATATCAGCTCATATGGGAGGGCTTTCCTATAAACTTGGAAGAAAAATAGAATGGGACGCAGTTGCACAACGCCTTGTACCCATTGAAGGGATTGATTTTGACGAGGTATTGTTATCCAGCATGTAGTAAATAAAAGCAGATGCATCATTGATGAATCTTCTTATTTGTTTTAAAGGTAATCAGGACTGGTTTTAGTCCTGATTATTTTTTTATGCTTCATTCTTTGAATCGTATAGATTTATGATATAACCAATTTAACCTGATAAATATCATATTATCTGTATTTTATATGATTTAATTTTAAGTATATCATAATACAAATAGTCATGCAAGTCAAAAAAAACCCAAAAGTAGATTTAAATCGAAATAGTGGACTGTATTTTGTATTGGGACTTACAGTCGTTCTATTTTTGACATGGCGCGCTTTAGAATACAAATCGTATCCTAAAGACACCACAATCCTCGAAATTGCTCAGGCTGTAGACGATCTTAAGGAGGATGTGCCGGTAACAGAAATGATTAAAACATTACCGCCACCACCACCACCTGCAGCCCCCGAGGTGATTGAGGTTGTAGAAGACACGGAAGAAATAGAAGAAACTATTATTGAGAGTACAGAAACTAGTCAGGAATCTGTCATTGAGGAAATAATTTCCGTTGACGATGTGGAAGTAGGAGAAGAAGAAGAAGAAATTATTGTACCCTTTGCAGTTATAGAGAATGTTCCAATTTATCCTGGTTGTGAGAACGCACAGGGTAATGATCAACGAAAAGCATGTTTTCAAAAAATGATACAAGCTCATATTGTTAAGGAATTTTCCTATCCCGAGATGGCACTTGAACTAGGAATACAAGGAAAAGTGTTTGTGCAGTTTATGATTGATTCTAAAGGTCATGTGGAAGGAATTAGAACCAGAGGGCCTGACAAACTATTAGAGACAGAGGCAAACCGTATTATTGCCTCGCTACCTGATATGACGCCAGGGATGCAACGCGGAAAATCTGTTAAAGTTCCTTATAGTATACCTATTAATTTTATAATTCAGTAGAAATAAAGCACATGACTATTTCCCGAGGATTGATTCAACTAATACGCCAATATTAGGAAGGATCAATCCTCATTTTGCATATAATCTGTCAACTTCTGAGGTCCTTCCAGAAGAACTCTTACTACCTGTAGCGTGCCGTCTTCCTTGGTTGCTATTTGCCATTTTATAAGTGAAATTAATCCATTTACTATTTCAATCCCTGTTATACTTCTGGGGTGCACACAGCTTCCATCATTAAATAGGGGGATATCCCCGGGTTCCGGGAACCTGGGCCTGTGTGTATGCCCCATCACAGTTATTATCAGGTTGTTTTTCAGGATCCATCTCTTAATCCTTTTCTCCACTTTTATCAATTCACGATGATTCCTGGCCGGACTCGTGGGATCTGCTATTCCCCAAACTTGTAGGGGTTTCCAAAGAATACGAACCAAGAAACGATTAAACCGCCATCCGTGATAATTCATAAAATCGGCCTGGTGGCCGTGAGTTAAAAATAGCTCCTGACCACTCACACTGTGCTTCAAAACCAGAGCTTCATAAAACTTCAATTGATCCAATAAAGTAGCTTCCTTTTCATCTTTGGGTTCAAAATAGGTATAAAGATGTTTTTTTACATATGCAGGATTTCGATATACCATATCGTGGTTTCCGTAAATCATATGCAATCTGTTTTCCTCGTGAAAACGCTTCATAAGCATATAAATATTCTTATGAGCTTCAAAAATGGGTTCAAAACTTAAATTCTCCCAGAGTTCATCCCCGTCACCCAGTTCACAGTATTGGAATCCATCATTAAAATAGTGCTTCAAAGCATGATAATAGATATTCCGGT
Organism: Eudoraea sp.; assembly: GCA_024642325.1. Lineage (GTDB taxonomy): Bacteria > Bacteroidota > Bacteroidia > Flavobacteriales > Flavobacteriaceae > Eudoraea. The sequence continues at coordinate 9,009 of JAHEBI010000005.1, forward strand.
TATTGGCAAACTCATCTGAAAAACTATTATCACCCCTATGACAATCGCTAAAAAGTATAAACTTTGAGGCATCATCAAATGGTATGGTTTTAGCCCTATTGTATGCATTGCTAAGTCTGTTATTTGAAGACATAAAGGAAATTTACATAAATATCCATAAAAAGCACAGAACACCATAAATATTCCCTGAACAAAAGGAAATGGAATTGTTTTGTAATTTTAACAACAATTTATAGACATATACATTATTATGGAAACTATAAGTAAAGAAATGCCTATACAAATGCTAATTAGTTTTGATAGGTTATTGCAGCAGTATGATAAAATGGCCAAAAGTGATGATCCTTTGTTATCATCCAGGGCTAAGTTTGTATTGGAAACTCAGGCACCATATCCGGAACTCAGGGAAGGTTTTTCGGATGTTCAGCTACTTGAAAAACATGAGGATGTTATACGGGTAATTTTGCAGGACTCATTTGCAGAAGTCCTAAGTGAGAATGAAATCAAGGCTGCTTCTATGCCTTATTTTGATATTGTGTTTAATAAATCCAAAAGATTTCAAAAGATTTTGAACAATGCCGGTGAGGATTTCAAACCTTTTATACGTAATCAGGATGTAGGGATAGACTATATTATGGCCAGTACAGTGATCCTCAAATACCATTATGGATTTAAACTTGATTTTAGCAGGCCATATTTCTATGATATACCAGATGCTGATGGAATAATGTATCATTATCGGATTTTATACAATGCGGATTTTATCGATTTAATTCCAACAGATTTGGCCAGAGATTTAAACCAGGCAGATGTTGATAAGCTTTTGGAGAATCCGGAAGATATAGAACTCTGGAAGGAAATGATTCCTCCTGATAGTTTTATTTTAAAAGGTTTTGTAATCTCCAATATGTTTGATGTTACGGCTGAACATACCATCTCTGAAATTAAAACAAATCTTATCTCAAACGATAAAAGAGGGAGTGATGGTTTTATGGCGGACCTTCATGAAACCTTCAGATCTTTCTTTAAGATTAAAGAATTAAATATTGGTTTTGTCACCTATAACTCTAAAGATGATCAGTTAGAACGGGTATATGGCAAAGGGATAGAAAGTTTTCTGCTTAAAGAGAAGGATAAAGAGATGTGTAATCAGGCCCTTTGTATAGGCTCTTACGACAAATTAGTAAATCAGAAGGGATATTTTGCTGTTTCTGACGTTGAAAAGTATTATAAATTGTCTGAAGAAATTGAGCCCTACAAAGGATTATACGAACAGGGAATAAGAAGCGCCATTTTTGCTCCAATAGTGAATGAAGGGGAACTTTTAGGAGTTCTGGAACTGGTATCCCCTAATAAAAATGAATTAAATGGAGTTAATGCAACTAAGCTGGATGATGTAATGCCCTACATTGTTGCTGCAGTAGTGCGTTCCAAAATTGAAGAGGAAAATTTGATAGATGCCATTATTCAAAATGAGTGTACATCGGTCCACAAATCTGTTCACTGGCGCTTTGAAGAGGAAGCCAAACAATTTATTATTGATGGATTGGATGGCGCACAACCTTCATTTAAAGAAATAGTTTTTAAGGATGTATATCCATTATACGGTCAAATTGATATTAAAGAATCTTCACAAGCCAGAAATACCGCTATTCAACGAGATCTGATGATTCAATTATCAAACATTAAAGAAGTTTTGAATGTTGCCTCAAAAAATGAAAAATTACCGGTTTATGAGGAACTGATTTATAGAATAGACAATTTTATGGATGGCATAAAGGAGACCTTATTTTCCAACAGTGAGCAAATCATTTATGATTTTGTAAACGCCGATGTACTTCCCGTGTTTAAATATCTGAAAAAACAAGATAAAGAATTGGCTAGGATGATTGAAGCATATGAAAAAACCATTAATGAGGAAACTCATTCTTATTACGATCATAGAAAACAATATGATGATAGTGTGATGCGGATTAATAAAAAACTGGCCTCTGTAATTGACAAACATCAGGAGGCGGCACAGGAGATGTTTCCCCACTATTATGAGCGCTATAAGACAGATGGGATAGAGCATAACATGTACATTGGAAGTACAATCGCAAAGGACAAAGAATTTGATGATTTGTATTTAAAAAATCTTCGTCTATGGCAGTTACAGGTAATGTGCGAGATGGAAAACAAGTATTACAACCTAAAACCGGAATTGGATGTACAGCTGGATGTAGCCTCTCTTATTCTTGTATATAGCAATTCCTTGTCTATCCGTTTCAGAATGGATGAAAAACGATTTGATGTGGACGGCACTTATAACGCCCGTTATGAAATAATAAAAAAGCGTATTGATAAGTCTTTTATTAAAGGCACCAATGAAAGGCTAACTCAAAAAGGGAAGCTGTCTATAGTTTATTCTCAGAAAAAAGATGAACTGGAATACCTGAGATATATCGCTTACCTGAAGTCTAAAGGATATTTTACCAATAATATTGAAATAGTAGAACTGGAAGGGCTTCAGGGAGTCTCTGGCCTCAAGGCAATAAGGGCCGAGATTCTGTATAGGAAAAATAAGGAAGATGAAAAAACTTTTACCTATGAGGACCTGATGGAAGAATTAAAAGCCTAGAAGGGATGCAACATCTGCATTATAACCTTTACCCAAATAACCGAAAGCAAAGGTGAAAGCGATAACCGAAACTATAATACCCACAGCAAATATGGTATAAGTCAGCCGTAAAATTCTATATTTCCTGTTCAGTACCAACCCAAGGTAATAGAGGTCTTTTGTTAATGAGGAATAAATATATTCTTTGTCTTTTACTAATTCTTTTATGGCCCATTCATATTCTTCCAATTTCATTTTGTGAAAATTTCCAAAGAATAGGAGATTCACCTTTTTATCAGATACATCGGTCTTACTGAATTTGCCTCCTGAAATATTAGGGCGTGTCGCAATAACCGCCATAACCATTGAAGTAACCGTGAAAATCAGGAAAATTAATGTTGGGTAAATCAGGTAGGTATTAGATGGATTATCCAATTTCGGCAATAAGTTAGATAATACCACAGAAATAATTATAGCATTTACGGAGAGTAAAATATTTGCTTTGGTATCGGCAATATCACTTAAAGTTATGTGATTTTTTATGGTCACCCGAAATAAGGTTTGTATGCCCCTATCCGGGCTTTCATTCTTATATTTGGCCTTTAACTGTTCCCTTTTGGCAATTTGTTTATCTTTTTTCAACTCTTTTACCAGGATCATCAAATTCTTGTCTTTTCTCTCCTGCCAGTTTGCTTTGGCATAATCCGTATAATAACGATGCTCTGTTCTGAACATTTGGATGTTAACTTCCATCCATTCTTTAAAGGAATAATCTGCAATACCCAGCTGTGAAAGTTCTTCCCGGAGCAATTCGCAGGTTTCCAAATAGCTTTTTTGGGCAAAATGTGAGGCATCGGCATCCCGGATTATCTGTTCACTTAAGCCCTGGGGTTCATAATACCTTCTGGTGGCCATTATACAAGCCTGTACATTTTTAATTCCATCCTTATCGTATCCTTGATTCTCCAGAAATTCCCTGGCGATTTCACAACTGCTTTTTTCATGTTCCCCGGACCCTTTGGTATAGCCTGTATCATGTAACCAGGCTGCCAATAATAAGATTTCTTTTTCGTGATCATTCAGAATGTGGGCTTCTGCTAATTCGCTGGTGCTATTTACTACCCGTTGCGTGTGCTTCAGGTTATGATAAAGATATTTTGGATCCAATTTTGTTGAAAATAAATCAACAACAAAAGCTACCGTTTTAGTTAGAATTTCAGACATGTATCAAATTTATAAAAGAAAATTTACAAATTCTTTGGTTTCCAATAAACTTGTTTAATTACTAAACACACCCTGCCAATCAATGAAATTTCTAATTCAATTTTTATAATACTTAAAATATAATGAGCTTCATCCTAGTTTCGTACAACGGTCTTAAGGATGGTTGTTCCAGTTCTAAAGGAATTCATATCTTTATCTTTCCCTGAATTCATGTTTTACGGGTATTTATTAGGTCAATAAATGCAGAATAATTTTGTTTTTTGAATTTAATTTTGATCAATATTTAATTTCTTAAATAGGACATCCAAGTTCTAATATTTTACCTTGAGATGAATCGAATATATAAGCCATTTACCGGAATAGCAAGTTTGATGGTTTTGTATTCCTGCGCAACCTACAAGGCACAGTACAAAGAAGAGGCTACGATTCCGAAAAGAGCGGATAGTGAAATAGTACATTCTTTTTATCTGATTGGAGATGCCGGCTATTCACCCTTAGGATCGAAATCTGAAGCACTACAGTCTTTTGAAAAAGCATTGGCCGGGGCTTCAAAAAATAGTACCGCCTTATTTTTGGGAGATAATATCTATCCAAAAGGTTTGCCAAAGAAGGGGGCAGAAGGGAGGGAATTCGCAGAGCATCAGCTTGACGTTCAAACGGATGTAGTAAAGTACTTTGCCGGAAATACAATTTTTATTCCCGGAAATCATGATTGGTATAGCGAGGGTCCCAAAGGACTAAAAAGGCAGGAGGAATACATTGAGGATAAACTTGGAAAAAATACCTTCCTGCCGGAAGATGGCTGCCCAATTAGAAGTGTGGACATTAACGATGAAGTAGAACTCATTATAGTGGATACGGAATGGTACCTCACCAAATGGGACAAGTTTCCTACTTTAAATGATGATTGTCAAATTAGCACACGGGGTCGTTTTTTTATCGAATATGAAAGCCTTATCAAAAAAGCCAGGGGTAAAACCACAGTCGTTGCCTTACACCACCCACTGTTCACGAATGGCCCGCATGGCGGCCAGTTTTCTGTGGGCCAGCATATGACACCAATTCCAATTTTAGGAACTTTAAAAAATGTTATCCGACGTGCCGGTGGTGTTTCTCCCGCGGATATACAGTACAACCGATATGACGAGTTTAGAGATCGGATAATTACTTTATCTCAGGAAAATGATAAGGTAATTTTTGTCTCGGGCCATGAACACAGTCTTCAATATTTGGTTGAATCTAATTTGCCGCAGATAATTAGTGGTGCAGGTGCTAAAACTACCCCAACCAGGAATACAGGTGGCGGACAATTTTCTTATGGATCTCCTGGTTATGCCAGATTGGACATTTTTAAGGATGGTTCTTCAGAAGTAAGCTTTTACTCATCAAAAGATCATAAAATAGTTTTTGAAACAGGAGTTCTAAAGGAGGATCTCCCTATTTTTCCTGATTATCCTGCTAATTTCCCAAAGGAGAAAACCGCTTCAATTTATACGCAGGAGGAAACCAATAAAGGCAGGTATTTTAAATGGCTTTGGGGAGAACGATATCGCAGGTTGTTTAGTACAGAAGTGACCGTGCCCACAGTAAATCTGGACACTCTTTTTGGGGGTCTTAGTCCAGTGCGAAAAGGAGGTGGGCATCAATCCAGTTCCCTGCGTTTTATAAATAAGGAAGGTCAGGAATATATAATGCGGGCTTTGCGCAAAGATGCGTTGCTTTACATTCAGTCCGTTGGATTTAAAGACCAATATGTTAAGGATGAGTTTAAAAACACAAAAACGGAAGAACTAATATTGGATGTATTTACAGGTGATCATCCGTATACACCGTTTATTGTGGGAGATTTATCAGATGCCATTGGGATCTACCATACTAATCCCAAATTATTTTATGTACCAAAACAAAAAGCCATTGGTCGTTTTAACAATGAATTTGGGGACGCCCTTTATATGATAGAAGAAAGGACGGCAGATGGTCATGGAGATAAATCCAGTTTTGGATATGCCAATGAAATGATCAGTTCTCATGATATGATGGACAAATTGAAAAAAAATGAAAATCATAAGGTAGATGAACCTACTTATGTGCGTGCACGCCTTTTTGATATGTTGCTGGGAGATTGGGATCGCCATCAGGATCAATGGCGCTGGGCAGTTTTTCAAGAGAATGGGGAAACCATCTATAAGCCCGTGCCAAGAGATAGGGATCAGGCTTTTTCCATTATGAATGATGGTTTTGCATTGGGTCTGGCAACTTTATTGGCCGCCCCTTCACGCGTCTTAAATTCTTATGAAGAAGACATCAGGGATGTGCAATGGAGTAATTTAAATCCTTATATCCTTGACGTGGCCATAATTCAGGAATCTGGTAAAGCAGTTTGGGATGAACAGGCAGACTTCATAGTTTCTCACATAACGGATGAAGTTATAGAAGATGCATTTGCAAAGTTACCTGAAGAAGTCAAAGATGAGAATGTGGAGGATATAAAGCGCAAATTAAAAGGAAGGCGGGCTAATTTGCATAAAATTTCCGATGCTTATTTTAAAGTTGTAAATAAATATTCCGTAATACGAGGTACGGATGAAGATGATTGGTTTGAGATAGAGCGATTGCCCGAAGGCCGCACTAAAGTTACCATTTTCAGTATTAAGAAGGGAGAAAAGGGTTCAGTGTTTTATGAAAGGACCTATGAGTCTGGCAGTACCAAAGAGATTTGGTTATATGGGTTGGATGATGATGATTACTTTCACGTTACAGGCAAAGGTGACCATCCTATAACACTTAGGATGGTTGGTGGTTCTAATAATGACAGCTATGAGGTTGAAAATGGGCAAAAGGCACATATCTATGATTTTAAAAGCAAGCCTAATACGCTGATAACTAAAAAAGGGAAACAGCATATCAGGGACGATTATGAGAATAATAATTATGATTATCGGAAACCAAAATATAACGTGAATGTACTCCTGCCATTAATTGGTGTCAACCCGGATGATGGCTTTAAAATTGGTGTTATTGGTGCACACACCACCTATGGATTTGAACGAAATCCATTTACGTCCACAAATAGAGTTGCCGCCGCCATATATACTTCAACAGGAGGGTTTGATTTAGGCTACAGGGGGGAATTCGCTCACGTTGTAGGCAAATGGAATCTGGCGATTAATGGTTCCTTTACCAGCCCTAATTACAGTATTAACTTTTTTGGTTATGGAAATTCCACCCCAAACCCGAATGTTGATGACGAAGAAAATTTTAATAAAAATTACAATCGGGTTAAAATAGCGACACTAGGGGGATCTGCCGGACTGGTTTGGCATGGTGAGAATAATGGAGAATTTAGCGTTGGGGTCAACTACAAATCTTTCGAACTGGAGCAGACGGAAGGAAGATTTATTAATTTGTTTTCAGATTTTATACCACAGGAAGAAAGAAACAGATTTATTGGTGCAGAAGCTGTCTACAGTTATATAAATAGTGATAACCCCGCATTTCCCACCTTAGGGATGGAAGCAGTATTGCAAACCGGAATTACATCCAATCTTGAAAATTCCAATACCTTTGGGTATTTGATTCCCACCCTCGGATTTGCTTATAAAATATCTCCAAATGGCCAATTAGTTCTTGCTACAAAGTCTAAGGCACATCTTATTTTTGGAGACGATTTTGAATTTTATCAGGCGGCAAGTATAGGCGGCGACGACGGCTTACGTGGGTATAGAAATCAGCGTTTTACAGGAAAATCTTCGTTTTATCAGACCTCTGATCTTCGTTATAACTTTAAAAGATATAAAACGGGATTAATACCTCTTGAAGTAGGCATTTTTGGAGGCTTTGATGTAGGTAGAATCTGGGTAGATGACAATCTGGTATTAGATCCGGCTTATAATGAAAACAGATGGAATACTTCCATAGGTGGGGGGGTTTTTGTAAATGGTGTGGATTTGATCACGGCTAATCTCGGATTATTTAGTTCTGACGATGGCCTTAGATTTTATTTTGGATTTATTTTAGGCTTATAATAAGATCCCAATTCTCTTGTATTAGGATTTAGGTATAAACTATATGACATATTTTTAGTAGCTTGGCACACTATTTAAAAATCATTAAAATATTAAAATAGCTATGAAAAAAAATCTCCATATACTCTTGGCACTATTTGCCATCATTATTTTATACAATTGCGGTAGTGTAAAAGTACGGGACGTCTGGACAGGTGAAGATGAAGCCATTGCCAAATTCAAGGAAAAGAAAATTCTGGTTTTGGCAAGAACAGCCGACAATACGGCCAGAATTGCTTTCGAGGAAGCATTGGCCAACGAATTGAAGGCAAGAGGCTATAATGCCACGGAAAGTTTTAAGAAATTTCCAAAAATTTACGCCCAAAAAGAAATTTCTGAGGAACGGGTAGCGTTTGTTCAAAGTATTCTTGATAGTGAGGGATATAATGGAATTGTAATTGTTGCCGTTAAAAATACAGAGCAAGTAACCACAACTACGAACAGTGGAGTAGGCGTGGGTGTTTCAGCAGGATATCCGGGGTATTACGGCGGGTATCCGGGGTATTATGGAGGATTTAATAATTATTACAGGACGCCATATGCTTATGGGTCATACTATAATTCCTTTGGGGGTTATATCCCTACTTCCACTTCAACCAGGACTTCTACGAACTATGTTTTAGAAACAGTATTTTATAATCTCGATGAACCTGAGGAAAACCAGTTAGTGGCTGTGGTTACAACGGACTTGGAAGATCCTAAGGAGGCCTATAAAGCTGCAAATAAGTATGTTGAAACCATGGTTAAGGCCTTCGAATAATTTATAATACTTTATTCAATAATCAAATTATTTTTTTTTGATAAACTAAGGTTTAACCAGCCGTTATATAAATACCAATAATAGCCTTTTCGAATAGTGAACCTGTATATGCCATTATTTTTACCTTATATTGTTTTTTGTTAACTCTTGCAGATAATATTTTAACTCCTGTTTTTTTAGAAAAAGGCCTTAAAACACCAGTGATCATTATATTTATTGGTACTCTTGGGGGGTTGGCTTTACATGGTTTTATAGGATTATTTATTGGTCCGGTTGTATTGGGCGTCGGATACCGTTTGTGCCAGTTTTGGGTAAGTAGTTCAGATTAATACCTAAACAGAGATGTTATTCTTAAATGCCTGTTGCCAAGGATTTCACCAGAACAATTATTATTTTTGAACTATTGAATAAAGGTTTGATTACTTATTATCATGTGATGAAAAAATTGGATTCATTACCCGCCTTTTCAAATAGAGCATTAAATCCTAGAAAATAGAACCACATGACATGGGTCCTTGTAATCACCTTACTTGAAATTACCCTTACGCTCACCTCCATATATTTATTAATTAAGGATGGCAGTAAACCTATACGCATATGGGCATGGATCCTGCTTATTCTTTTTATTCCTTTTATTGGGGCAATGTTGTATTTCTTTTTTGGAGTCAATCTTCGAAGACAAAAGCTGTTTGATCTAAAAAAGGAGATGGATTATACTCAGTTTGATAATTTCATCACCAGGTATTCAAAAGAAGCAGAACAAAGCATTTTAAAAAGACACGATGTTACCTCCACCTATCTACATCTTATTCGATTACTCACCAGAGTTAACAGTTCCCTCATAACTTTTAACAATAAGGTTCGGATACTCAATGACGGACCTGAAACATTCGAAGCTATTTTTAAGGCTTGTGAAAAAGCAGAAAGGTATATACACCTTCAGTACTATATTTTCCTTGACGGAGAACTGGCAGATCGTTTCGTCAATCTCTTTGAAAGAAAAATAAAAAAGGGGGTGGAGGTGAGGCTAATTTATGATGCCCTGGGCAGTTGGGATTTATCAAATAGGATGATTAATAAATTCAGGGAAGTTGGGGTACAAATATTTCCTTTTATGCCGGTCCGTTTTGGCAGATTGGCGAGAGTAAACTATCGGAACCATCGGAAGATTTTAATTGTGGACGGGCTGGTTGGTTTTACCGGCGGAATTAATGTAGACGACAAATATATTAGGGATGATGACCTGTTGGGTCATTGGACAGATACTCATTTGCAGATTGACGGTATGAGCGTAAACTTCCTGCATTTTGTATTTCTTTCAGACTGGCTTTTTGTAACCAGAGAGAATCTTATAAAACCAGCCATGTTTAATTTGATGGATCCTATTGGGGATACCCCGGTCCAAATAGTATCCAGTGGCCCGGACGCAGATTATCCTAATATCTTGCAGCAATACCTGTATATTTTATATCAGGCAAAGGAATATGTCTATATCGTTAATCCCTATTTAGTACCCGATACTGCACTTTCTTTGGCGATTAAAACCGTCGCATTAAGCGGAATAGATGTGCGGATAATAGTTCCTGGGAATTCTGAATCCCGGATGATTCATTGGACGGTACAATCTTTTTTTAGCAGGTTCCTGAACGCAGGGGTTAAAATTTATTTGTTTCAGGAGGGATTTATTCATTCGAAAGTAGTTATTTCAGATGATGCTGTATGTTCAATAGGTACTGCAAATTTAGATATTCGAAGTTTAGAGCTAAATTTTGAAGTGAATGCAATAATTTATAATGAAGAAGTTACAACGACTATGAAAAGGCAATTTGCTTCATTTCAAAAGAATAGCAAACAACTGACCCTTGAAGAACATATAGCCAGGCCTAAAATTGATCATGTAAAGGAAAAATTGGCAAGATTAATTAGCCCTTTAATGTAGATTTTATTAGGTTTTTAACCATTTCATTTACCCAAAAACCTAACTATCATCCTGTTTGAAAGGTTAGAAATCATGTAGGTTTCAGATGTATAAAGGATGCCAATTACTTAAATAAAAGACGAGTTAATTAAAATAGATAAGGCCCGGATATCCGGGCCTTATCTATTTATTTAGGTATTTATTTTATTGTACTGCGTCATATGAAAAATGTTGTCCGCCAATAGAGGCTTCAACCATAAGTCCGCCCTCTACCATTGTAAAAACAGCAACTCCACCCTGATAAGAAAAATCAGCTGAAGCCCCTTCGGTAATAGCGGTAGCAGAGGCCTGCGCATTAAACTTTAATTTACCACTTTTAAATCGCTCAAAAGCATCTTGATTTTCAAAGAAAATAACCTCAGCATACTGTTGCCCCCCGGCCTGAAGGCCAAAGGATGCCTGTCCAAGTTTTGAAGAAGCTACTATTTCACCGCCTTTATATACTAATCCTTTGCCGCCAGCACCTCCAATAACTAATCCTGCCTTCGTTATTTTTGGATAGATGGCATATCCATAGGCCTTATCCTTAAAGGTTTGCAATTTACCTACTTTTTTAATCATTTCAGATAAAGCTTCATTACAATCCTTTTCCAAATCTACATTCCAGCCACCTATTTGAGCATAAGAACTAAACGAAAAAGCGAGCATTGCAAAAAGCAATAAAAAATTGGTTTTTTTTAGATGGAGAGTGTTCATTTTAATAATATTAGGTGATTAAATAATTTTTTCGAATTAACGATCAAAAGTCAAGCTTTAATTCGCCTTATAGCAACGAATTAAGCGGAAGAAAAGATACAAAAAAGAAGCTGAAATACTTCCTGTTTACTAATAATTTTAAACTTTTTTAGCTAATTCTTAAGCCAATGGTATTTGCATAAATTGGCAAATTACTGGCAGTTAAATTTTATAAAGAACTATTTGCCTTTAAAACCTTTTGCAATAGAATTTGCATACGCGGATGCTGTATTTATTACGTTGTCCGGGTTTTCAATTGAGGCTGTTATCCATGCTTCAAGCTGCTTGTCTTCTTCCTTGTCCAAATTATAGATTACGGTTTCAAGTGTATATAGTTTTGAAGTAATGGTAGTACCCTCTTGCTTTAAAGCAACCTGGTCGACCGAATATGAGCCCGGCAAATCCCAATAAGCATAAAATCCTCCATAAACGGAAGCCATACTTGCGCCGCCGTAAATCACTGCAGCATCATATTGTTCCTTGCCTACTTCTCGAGAATTCACCTCAATATCCTTTAATAAGGTAAGCACAACTCCGTTGTATCCGTCTTTTTCCAAAATTGCCCGGATATGCTGTTTTTGATCATCAGATACCTTAGTGTTTGGTTTGAAATCGGGATATTTTTTATAGCTGGCTGTTGCCTTATACCCATTATCAACTAGTTTTTTGGTAATAGCATCTTCATAGGCTACCCTCACATCTTTCTTTGTTGATCTGCCGACAACCAGAATATTTTTGTCTTTCATTGTATTAACTGTTTCAGATTTCCAGGATTTAATGATTTTAAAACTTGAGCAACCAGTCAATAGAATTACTGTAAGGAGTAAAATAAGAGATGATGTTTTTTTCATTTTATTATATTTGAAGTGTTGATTTATGAATGATTTCTTAAATTAATTAATCCCTTTTGGTAAATTCGGCTTTACCAATTTTTCCGTTTTTTAGAATAGTCATTGTAATGACTTCTCCTTTTTGAGTTTCCTAAATCGGCTTTCTGATCCCATATTTTGAGTTGATATCTTTGATGGTTACACCTGTCAATTCCAGAATAATGTTCCCCCGATTGTTAGTTCTGTATCTTCAATTTTGGCCGAAGATATAATTTCTTTTGTATCCCGAACTTTGATTATGGTATTATATTTTGTTCAAGTAATGCATCTGCAAGCTCTTTGGAATATTTTGCAATGGCTTCTGTAAGATCTGAGGGGTTTTTAAGTTTAAACCTCCCTACCCATTGTAAATTGTTTTCCATGGCTACAGTTAAATCATATAAACAACTTTCTACAGTATAATTCACACCTGTTTCAATCCTATCTGGCTCCCAGGACGTGGCCGGGTAATAACTATAATATCTTCCAAATCTGCCGTATTGCTCCGGATGATATCCTACGTT